>JAWVYF010000068.1:0-11533 GCA_033722845.1 Anderseniella sp.
ATAGCCGGTGGCAAGGTCGTCGCCATGCAGAAAGCCCGCGAACACCGTGTCCGGCATGGCTTTGCGCATCCAGCCAGCCTCCGGGCCATCGCCCAGCAGGATGGTGCGGTGCGCGGGGCAACGCGCCTGAAGCGCCGCGAACACGCGTGACATCAGCTTCATGTTCTTTTCCGCCACCAGCCGGCCGGCATAAGCAATCAGTACGTCATCATCGCCGATGCCCCGGTCACGCCGCCATTGCAGTGACCGCTTGGTGGGAGAAAACCGCTGGTGATCGACGCCACGTGTCCACAGGCGCATATTGTCGCCGCATATGCCCTGCCCGGCCAGCTCGTCCATCATCGAGCGTGAGGGCACATAAACATGCTCGCATTGCTCATAGAAAGCGCGCAGCCGCCGGTGAAACCACGGCATCAGGAACCCCAGGCCATAGTACGGCAGGTAGGTGTCGTAGCGGGTGTGGAACGACGAGACCGCCGGCACCTGCATGTGGCGGGCAAGCTTGAGCGCGCTGTGGCCAGTAATGTCGGGGACGGCAATATGAAACAGATCTGGCTTGAACTGGCCGATCTCACGCCGGAGCCGCTCGGTGAGCTTCAGCCCGATGCGATATTCCTTGCGGGTGGGAATGGCGAAGGACGGCACCGGCTCAAGCCTGCCCTCATGGTCCATGGCGGGCGTTTCCGCCACCGGGGCGACCACCAGTACCTCGTGGTCATGCGCTTCCAGCCAGGCCACCAGCCGGTTCAGGGTGAGTGATACACCGTCCTTGATGTAGTTGTAGTTTCCGGTGGTCAGAACGACCCGCAGCTTGTCCGGCACGTCAGACCTGGCTCCCTGAAGCCCGGCCCTCCAGATGGCCGCTGGCTTGTTGCATCGCAAGCCCACGATGAACCCCATCGGCTGCCCCGCTGTCAACGCCTGCAGCCCCCGTCCATATTCCGGATGCAGCCGGTCACAGCTTTTGCTAGGCAGGTGCACAGCATTGTTTGTAAAAGCACCCCCGCCATGTTTGCCCTGCCCACCACATTGACCGTTGCCTTTGTTGCGCTGGCGCTGGAGCGGTTTCTCGGCTTTCCCAGCCCGTTGCGCAAGCTGATTGGGCACCCGATTGACTGGTTGTACCGGTTCACCGGCATCTTTGCCGTACTGGTGCCAAGCGCTGAAGGCACCCGCGCGAGAAAGCTGGTCATGGGAGGCGCGTTCACGCTGATCGCTATGGGAGTAACGCTGATCCTCGCAGTTGCGCTTACATCGTGGCTGCGCCCTCTGGGATATGCGTGGTGCTGGGAAGCAGTGCTGGCGGTGCCGTTCATCCAGCAATACGCAACGCGCGTCCGCGCCCGGGCGGTCGCTACAGCATTGGCGCGCAACGACATGAGCGCCGCGCGCGATGCCGTGCACATGCTCGAGCCCGAAGCCGCCCCGCCAGAGACAGAGCCCGAGGCGGTGCGCCGCACGGTGGAAGCAATGGCTAAGCGGCTGGTCAGCGACATCATCACGCCGGTGTTCTGGCTCGCCCTGTTCGGCCTGCCAGGAATCATCACCATTGCAGCCCTCGAAGCCGTACTTCGACGCATCGGCAATGACCGCACCACCAGCGCGCTTGCCCGCGCAATCGCCCATGCTGCACGCTTCCTGCCGGGCAAGATTTCGGGTCTGCTGGTAACGGGTGCGGCAAGCCTGTTGTCGCCATCAGCCGGCGCGCGCGCCCTTGAACACATTCATGCCGATGCCCGGTTTGACCGGGTACGCGACGCAAACTGGGCGCGGGCGGCGTTTGCCGGCATTCTCAAAATCCGCCTTGCCGGGCCGGAAAGCCCCGGCCAGACACAGCGGACAGATCACTGGATCGGCAATGGCACCCGCGATGCCAGCCTGAGCGACTTGCGCACAGCCCTGCGGCTGCTGGCAACCAGCCTCACCCTGCTGACCATACTGACTGGCCTTGCCGCGGCATTTGCCTGACAGGCGGGCCGGGTTTGACTTTGCACCTGCAAGCCCCGTAAGAATTTCTACCCGCCATTCCGGCGCGCTGAAAAGGTATCCAGGCTTTCCCAAATGAAGCTGCATTTCGTTTCTTCCCATGCCCCGGAAGCCGTGCAGGCGGCGCAGAAGCTCAAGCACACTTATGGGCAGCATCCGCGCGATGATGCAGACGTCATCGTGGCGCTGGGCGGCGACGGGCTGATGCTGGAAACAATTCACTCGGTGGTGTCATCCGGCCAGGCCATTTTCGGCATGAACCGGGGCTCGGTCGGCTTCCTGATGAATGACTTCAGCGTTGATGATCTGCCCGCGCGCATTGAACAGGCAAGCGAAACGGTCATCCACCCTCTCAACATGACGGTGACCGGCAAGGACGGCAACGCCCACTCCGCGCTGGCGTTCAACGAAGTCTCGATGCTGCGCCAGCAACACCAGGCGGCAAAGCTGCGCATCTCGATTGACGGCAAGGTGCGGCTGGAAGAACTGATCTGCGACGGCATAATCGTGGCAACGCCGGCAGGCTCTACCGCTTACAACCTGTCGGCTCACGGCCCTATCCTGCCGATCAACTCGCCGCTGCTGGCACTCACACCGATCAGCCCGTTCCGGCCCCGCCGCTGGCGCGGTGCAATCCTGTCTCACGAGGCGCAAGTGCGGATCGACATGCTGGAGGCTGACAAGCGCCCGGTCTCTGCCGTGGCCGACCAGACCGAATTCCGTGATGTCAGCTCGGTCGAGATTTCCGAAGACGCCTCGATTTCGGCCCGGCTGCTGTTCGATGACGGACATTCACTGGCCGAGCGCGTTTTAAATGAACAATTCCGGTTTTGAGACAGGGTGTTTAAGGGTTTGGCAAGGCCCTGTTTAGCTCGCATTAAGCACATGCGGCTATCTTCATGACTGTGAGTTGCGTAACCGGCCAGTTGCCGGAGTTGAGTATCCGAAACGCCAGGTTCTGTTGAGCCTGGCGTTTCTCTTTTGGGCAAACGTGCGGCCGCGGCCAAGCACACCGGCACAAAGAAAAACCGCCCGGGCTATCAGCCGGACGGCTCATTCAAGTTCATCAACAGGACAGAACGACAGGCGGGCGGGCTCAGGCCACGCGGGCGTAATCTTCGCTCAGGCGGCTGACGAGGGTCTGGGTGCGGCCTTGAGCCAGCTGGCTGAGGATCTGCACCGCCCGCTGGCGCTCATCAGGGTCTTCAGCAGCGGTGCGGGTCAGCGTCAGCTCGACCAGCGCACGGCCAAACGCATCCGCATCAGCCGTCTTGCCTGAAGCACCGGTTGCCGAAGCCACCATGCAGATGGCACGGAACACGGCGTGGGTGTCTTCGGGAATACCTGCACGGCGCAGGATGGCATTGGCCATCCGCTCCGACGATTTTGCGGTCGCCAGCCTGACCCGGCGCAACGACATGTTGGCAAGGTAGGCCAGCGCCCACTCGAAGAACGGCATCTTGCCCTGGATACCGGCCCGCAGCAGCAGCGACGTCGTCAACATGCCGCGCGTTGACATGAGCGCAACGATGTTCTGCAGATTGTCAGGTGTAACACTGTCGAGAATGCGCAGCGCGTTGAGCTCTTCGTTGTCCGAGATGTAGTCGTCGCTGCGGAAGTCAGCCACCCAGCCCTGCAGTTTGGCATTGCGGCGCATCTCATCGGCGGTGCGCTGATTGTGAACCAGCGCGATCTCCGGCGGCAGGTATGGCGCTTCCATCAGGACAGCGCATACCTTGGGCTGATCGTGGAAGCGATTGTACAGTTTGCGGCAATAGCCGGCGCCGAGCCGCACGTGCTCATTGTTGAGCAACGCCACCACGGTTTCAGCAAGACCATCATTGACGATGCGGCGAACAGCAGCCGGAGAAATATCGGCGCGCGATGCAACCGCGCTGCAGCGCTTCTGATCACCCACCTGCAGCACGGCGCACTGGATCTGGCACTTGAAAGACGGGTTGGCCTTGATGAAGGGCAGCGCCAGGTCGTCATCATCTGCGACGATGGCAAACACCACATCGGCACCAAGGCTGGCATTGGCGAGCAATTCGTGCGCTAGGATTTCGCGCACGTCCCGGTCGCGGTCGCAGGCCAGGTGCGCCAAGCTCGGCATGACGGCACGCAAGTCTGCCAGCGGTGTGTCTTGCGCATTGACCAGACCACACAACTGGCGGGCCAACTCGAGACGATCCTCAATGGGCCCGTGGTTGATAACCTGCTCGAACACCGAAGTGTCGAGACTGGATATGGGTTCCATTATGATGTCGTCGTTCATGCGGATTGCCTGCTGATCACACTGCCGAACCGGCTGCTCATACTGACGCGTGGACGACGGGCCGAATCCGGACAAGCCGCCACTCGCCACAGGTTAACGCCGCAAGAGTTAACGATTGGTTCACCATAAATGGGTGGATCAGGGCGCTAGTTCTGGGAACTGTCTTCGTGCTGTTCGGCCGTTTCGACCATCTCTTCGGCAACCGCCGTTGCAGCGACCGCCGTGGCCACAGGCGCAACCGGCACCAGGTCTCCGGTTTCCGACGGTGGCAGGGCTGTAGACTGGGTCATGCGGTAGACAGCGTACAGTGCAAGCCCGCCATAGATGATAACCATGTAGATCATGAATCCGGCCGAACCAAGCTGCTGCATGAAACCGCCGGCAATGGACGGGCCTGCAATGGCGCCCATGCTGTACAAGAGCACCAGTTTGGAGCCCGCGGCCAGCATCTGGTCGACAGAGAGCTGGTCATTGGCGTGAGCGATGGCGAGCGAGTACAGCGGCATGGAAATGCCACCAAACAGCGCCACAACTGCAATCAGCCACAGTTCGGTTGTCGCCGGCATCATCATTGCCACGCCCGCCAACGCGGCAGAGACAATTGACAGCCCGACAATCATCACGCGCCGGTCATAGCGGTCGGAGAGCCAGCCGATGGGCATTTGAGACACCAGCACGGCCATGGGCGCAATCGCCATCATGGTCGACACATAAGGCAGCGAAAGCCCGTGGCTTACACCGAACACCGCACCAAGGTTGAAAAAGGCCGACTGGCCCAGCCCGTTGGCGATCGCAGCCACCACCGCCAGCGGCGAGGCAGCGAAGATCTCACCGATGGAAATACGCATCGGGTTGGCCAGCACGGGCGCCTTGACGCGCGTCAGCGCGATCGGCACCAGCGACAGCGACATGACAGCGGAAACAACGATAAATCGCACGAAGCCGGACGGGTCATCGATCAGCAGCGCGAACGAACCAAGCCCTGCCCCGGTATAGAAGATGATCATGTAAACCGACAGCACGGTGCCGCGGGTTTCGTTGGTGGAGCCTTCGTTCAGCCAGGTCTCGACAACGATGGCAAGCCCGGCAGCACAAAAGCCGATCAGCGTGCGCATCACGAACCACCATACCGGGTCGACATAGACGGGGATCAGCAGCACCGCCGTGGACAGAACCGATGCATAGGCCGCAAACACCCGGATATGGCCGACAGAACGCACGATGTTGGGCGTGAACACGGCAGACAGGAACAACCCCAGCGAAAAGCCGGATGCAATGATACCGGTGGTGGTGCTTGAAAAGTTGGCCACAGCCGCCTGCACACCGATCAACGAGCCCTGCAGGCCGTTGCCGATGGACATCAGCAGAATGGCGACCATCAGGGGCCAGATTGTGCGCAGCGCAGATACCATGCCGTTTTCCTAACACCCGTTCGCAGCGGGCATGAATACCCAAAGCGACATCAAAGACGTCATGAAAGGCAGATCACGATTGCAATGATTTTACAAAACGCCGCTTTGCCGCAGCTTTGCATCAAACATCTGTTGCGAACAGTGCTTGAGCAGATAATCCGATGCCCCGTTCCAGATGGCTTGCGAGACGGCCTTGCTGTCGCCCTTCTCGGGACAGTGAATGACGATCGGCTCGTCACCGCCCAGCCGGCGCAACTGGCGAATGAAGCCGGCCGCCTGGCGCGTTCCCACCAGCACGACGTCCGGCATTTCGCTGGCACAGTGCTGGATGGCGTCTTCTTCACTCGTGGTGGCCACGAACTCCAGTCCCAGCCCGGCACAGTAGGCAAGCACCTGATCCTGCCACTTGCGGTCTTCATCAACAATCAGGCATCTGGTCATGTCAAAACACCCGTTCATCCTGTGCTCCGTGGCAGCTGGTTGAAATGCTCGTATTGCGAGTCCTGCGCCCGGACGGTTAACGAGTGGTTAACCGCCTTTGAGGGCTGCGGATAAGCGGATAAAGCAAAGCAATATCATACAGTTAATTTTTCGGGCGGAATCAGATTGTGAATCTGTTCGCATGTCTTCCTGCGCAGAATCGACGACTCGCATGGCGACTCATGTGCGCACAAACAACAACCCCTGATTGCAGCAACGCTGCAGCTCTGCACGTTATCTGGACTCAGAGCAAACCCGATTGCCCGGCAAGCCAAGGTGCGATAGCTGTAACCTGTGACAGCAATCAGGGAGGCAAAACGGCAATGCCGGGAAAATGGTTTGACGAGCTGGAAGACGGCTATGAACTGGAGCACGAAGTGCGCCGCACCGTGACGGAAGCCGACAATATGTGGTTCTCCAACATGACGCTGAACCCGCAGCCACTCCACATCGACCATGACTTCGCCGCCGGAACCGAATTTGGCCAGCCGTTGGTCAACTCGATGTTCACCCTGTCGCTGATGATCGGCATTTCTGTGCAGGAACTGACATTGGGAACACTGGTCGGCCAGCTTGGCATTACCGACGTGAAGTTCCCTGCCCCGGTGTTTCATGGCGACACGCTGCGGGTAAAGTCCATTGTTGTGGCACGGCGCGAAAGCCGCTCGCGGCCTGATGCCGGTATCGTCGAATTCCGGCACGAGGCCCGCAAGCAGGACGGCACGCTGGTCGCGGTATGTACCCGACAGGCGCTGATGCACAAGAAACCCCGGGAGGCGTGAAGCCATGCGGTCGCTACTGTTTGTTCCCGCTGACTCGGAACGCAAGATCGAAAAGGCGCTGGGCTCGGCAGCGGACGTGGTGATCCTCGACCTGGAAGACTCCGTGGCGCCCGCCAACAAGCCTGCTGCGCGGGAACTGGCCGTGCAGACACTTGCGCGGCCACGCAAGCCGGAACAGCAGGTGTATGTACGCGTCAACGCGCTTGATTCAGGCCTCACCGCTCAGGACATTGACGCCGTGATGCCGTCAGGGCCGGATGGCCTGATCCACCCGAAAACCGAAACCGGCGCCTGCGTGGAAACCGTTGCAGGTATGGCAGGCAAGGACACACCGATCATTGCCATTGCCACGGAAACGGCAAAAGCGATGTTCGGGCTGGGGGCCTATGGCGCCCTCAACGCCAACCTCAAGGGCCTGGCCTGGGGCGCGGAAGACCTGTCCAACGCACTTGGTGCGCAAGCCAACCGCACCAGTGACGGCGCACTCACCGAACCATACCGCATGGCGCGCACCCTGTGCCTGTATGGCGCGCGGGCTGCAGGCGTTGAGCCGGTCGATACGGTCTATGTGGACTTTCGCAACGAAGCTGGCCTGATTGCAGATTGCGAAGAAGCCGTGCGTGACGGTTTTACAGCAAAGATGGCCATTCATCCGGCACAAGTGGATGTGATCAACCGCGTCTTCACCCCATCGCCTGAGCAGATAGCCGAGGCGCGCAAGGTGATCTCGGCGTTTGCCGATGCGGGTGACGCCGGTGTGGTGGGGATCGACGGCAAGATGTTCGACATCCCGCACCTGAACCGGTCAAAGAAACTGCTTGAGCGGGCCGCGCAATACGGGCTGCTCTAGATCACCGCTTCAAACAGCGCTTTCGTATTCTCCCCCGTCATCTTGACCGGGTTGCCGCCCGCTGACGGGTCTTCCAGCGCCATTGCCACCATCTCGTCGATGCGGTCGGTGCCGACGCCCATGTCGCCGAGCCGCTTGGGGATGCCCAGTTCGGCATTGAGACCATCAACGAAGGCCGCAAAGCCGTCAAAGCCGCCTGAGATGTCAAGGTAGGCCGCAGCGCGCTCGATGCGCTCTTCGATCTCGGGCCGGTTCATCTGCAGCACCGCCGGAATGCACACCGCGTTGGTGGTGCCGTGGTGCGTGTTGTAGACCGCGCCCACCGGATGCGACAGGGCATGAACAGCGCCAAGCCCCTTCTGGAAGGCGACCGCGCCCATGGATGCAGCCACCATCATCTGACCGCGGGCTTCGATGTCGGCACCGTCCTTGAAGGCGCGCGGCAGATACTCCTTCACCAGCCGCATGCCCTCCAGCGCAATGCCCTGCGACATGGGATGGAAGAACGGGCTGGAATAGGCTTCCAGGCAGTGCGCAAACGCATCCATGCCGGTGCCCGCGGTGATGTGCGCCGGCATGCCGACAGTCAGTTCAGGGTCGGCAACGACGACGCTTGGCAGCACCTTGGGGTGGAAGATGATCTTCTTCACATGAGTTTCGGAATTGGTGATCACGCTGGCCCGGCCCACCTCTGAGCCTGTGCCTGCCGTGGTTGGCACCGCAACGATGGGGTCGATGCCGGCAGGGTCTGCCCGGGTCCACCAGTCGCCGATGTCTTCGAAGTCCCACACCGGCCTTGACTGGCCACGCATGAACGCAACCATCTTTCCAAGGTCGAGCCCGGAGCCACCGCCAAATGCAATGACGCCGTCATGTCCGCCGTCGCGGTAGACCTTGAGACCGGCCTCCAGGTTCTGCTCGTTGGGATTGGGATCAACCTCGGCAAACATGGCCCGCCCAAGTCCGGCCTTGTCCATCAGGCCAAGTGTGCGGGAGGTGATCTCCATGTCCCTCAGGCCACGGTCCGTCACCAGCAAGGGCTTGGTGATGCCGGCTTGTGCACATGCGTCACCGATCTCGGCAATGCGGCCTGCGCCAAACCGGATGGCGTTGGGATAGGACCAGTTGGCTACCAGTGTCATGTACGTCAGCCTTTTCTGAGGTGGTAGGATTTGGGACGCGTAAGCGCCTGTATGCCAAGAACGGATAGCCCTGCCCCACGACCGGTGTCCTTGCAGCCGGTCCAGCACAGCGCCGGGTCCAGATAATCGCAGCGGTTCATGAACACGGTACCGGTTTCGATGCGGTCGCCGATCTGTTCTGCCTTGGCGGCGTCCGCCGTCCAGATCGAGGCGGTCAGCCCGAACTGGCAGTCGTTCATCAAGGCGACTGCCTCTTCATCGTCCTTGACAGGCATAATGCCGACAACGGGTCCGAAGCTTTCATCACGCATGACGCGCATCTTGTGGGTCACGTTGGTGAGGATCTGCGGCGTCACGTAAGCCCCGCCATCGTCTGCCGGAGAAGTTTCGATGTGCGCCACCGCGCCATCCGCCAGTGCCTCGGCGATCTGCGCGCGCACCTCATCGGCAAAGCGCACATTGGCCATCGGGCCAATGGTGGTTTCCTTGTCGAGCGGGTTACCGAGCTTCATGTTGCCGTTGACCCAGGCAACAGCTTTTTCAACGAAGGCATCGTACAGGCTCTCGTGCACGTAGATGCGCTCAATCCCACAACAGCACTGGCCGGAGTTGAACATCGCCCCGTCCATAAGCGTATCGACGGCCTTGTCGAGGTCCGCGTCGGCGCGCACATAGCCGGGGTCCTTGCCGCCCAACTCAGTGGAGACAGGAATGAAGGTGCCCGCCGCCGCCTTCTCCATGGCCTGCCCGCCCCCCACCGAGCCGGTAAAGTTGACGAAATCAACCGCGCGCTCTCCGATCAGCGCCGACGTGGTTGCGTGGTCAAGCACCAGGTTCTGGAACACACCGTCTGGCAGGCCGGCTGCTTCGAACGCCTCGGCCAGGTGCTCACCCACCTTCAGCGTCTGGGCGGCATGTTTAAGGATGACCGTGTTGCCCGCCATGAGCGCTGGTGCAACCGTGTTGATTGCGGTCATGTAGGGGTAATTCCACGGCGCCACCACCAGCACCACGCCGTGGGCGATGCGCTTGATCTGGCGCTTGAAGGCATCGCTGTCTTCAACGGTAATGGGGGCCAGCGCGTCCTCGGCAATGCTGGCCATGTAGCTTACGCGTTCGTTGAACCCGCCATATTCGCCACCATAACGAACCGGCCGGCCCATCTGGTGCGCCAGTTCCTCCGCCATGCGTTCTGTCTGCTGGCCGATGATCTCGTTGGCCCGCAGTACCAGCGCAATGCGCTCATGAATGGGCGTTGCCGCCCAAGCCACCTGAGCTTCACGCGACTTGGCCGCTGCCGCAAAAGCAGCATCACGCGACAGCACCTCTCGCTCAATATAAACCGATCCGTCGATCGGTGAGATCAGCTTGACCGTGTTGCTCATTCCGGTTCCTCAGGCCCTTTCAAAGCCGCGCGCGATTTCCCAATCCGTCACCACTGCGTCGAACGCCTCCTGCTCGACTTCTGCAGCCCGCGTATAATGATCAACGACCCAATCGCCCATCGTCTTTCTGAGCATGGCAGAGTTGCGCAAAGTCTCGGTTGCCGCACGCAACGTGTGCGGAATTGAAGGCACATCTTCCATGCCGTAAACATCGCCCGTCACCGGCTCATCAAGGCTCAAACCTTCCTCGATCCCGCTCAGCCCCGCGGCCAGCTGTGCGGCGCACGCCAGATAAGGATTGATGTCGCTGCCCGGAATGCGGCACTCAATGCGCACCCCTTTTGTGCCATCGCCCACCAGCCGGTACCCGGCGGTGCGGTTGTCGATACTCCAGGCGATCTTCGTTGGCGCGAACGTGCCCGGCAGGAACCGCTTGTAGCTGTTCACATAGGGCGCGAGGAAGAACGTGATATCGGGCGAGTATTTCAGCAGGCCCGCCACGTACGATTTCATCGTGCCGGACATGGTGAGCTTGTCCTTTGGGTCATGGAAGGCAGGTCCCTTCTTGCCCATCAAAGACTGGTGAATGTGCGCCGCGCTGCCCACCTTGTCGTGGTGCCACTTGGGCAGGAAGGTCGCCGAATGACCGTGCTGCATGGCGATTTCCTTGACCGCCTGCTTGGCGAGCGTGTGATGGTCTGCCGCCAGCAGCGCATCGGCATAGCGAATGTTCAGCTCTTCCTGACCGGCCTCTGCCTCGCCCTTGGAATTTTCCACCGGCACGCCCGCCTCGACCAGCAGGTTGCGGATCGGGCGCATGACATATTCTTCCTTGGTGGTGAGCTGGATGGCGTAGTCAGCGTTGTAGCCGGCAAGAGGTGCCAGATCGCGGAAGCCCGATTTGCGGTATTCATCAAAGGACTTCTCGAACAGGAAAAACTCCAGTTCGGTCGCCATCATCGGCGTGAAGCCCATGGCTTCCGCGCGGGCGATCTGGGCCTTGAGGACCTGGCGCGGTGTGTGCGGCACGGGTTCGTGGGTATGGTGGTCGATGATGTCGCAGAGGACCATCGCGGTGCCCTCGAGCCAGGGCAGGCGGCGGAGGGTGGAGAGATCCGGCTTCATGACGTAGTCGCCATAGCCCTTTTCCCACGAGGTGGAGGCGTAGCCATCGGGCGTCGCCATCTCGATGTCGGTCGCGAAGAGATAGTTGCAGCAATG
>JAWVYF010000069.1:0-11376 GCA_033722845.1 Anderseniella sp.
AAGCCCGCCCTCCCCGGTATTCAGCCCGCAGCCTGCCATCTTCGCCCCCTTGGACAGTGCGCGGATGGCCGGTGCCGAAAGCGCACCATAGCTCATGGCAGAGATATTGATGATGGAACGCGCCTCGTAGGGCTCGCGCGCATGGGCGCCGATGACCAGTGCCGGTGGGTCTTCGCATTCAGCTTCCAGCGGCGCATAGATGGCGCTGGCGAAAATCGGCGAGCCGGGCGCTGTGATGTTCTGGGTCGAGCCGAACGCCACCGTGTTGTCCACCCCGGCAGAGGACTTGTTGACCCAGTCACGCTGCGCCCGGTTGAACGGCATCTCCTCCCGGTCCATGGCGAAAAAATACTGCCGGAAGAACTCACCAAGCTCGGAAAAGATATGCCTGAAACGCCCGATGACCGGATAGTTGCGCCGGATCGCATCGTGCCGCTGGCTGATATCAAGCACAAACATCACGATGACAGCCAGCACGGCCAAGCCTACCGCCAGTACAAACACGGTGGCGAGCAATGACAGACCTTGCGCAATCACATTTCCAAACAGGCTCATCAGGCTTTACCTTGCAATTTCATCGCTGTTGACCTGCTTTTTGCACGGCAAATGGCGCGCCGGTCAACTTGGGGATAACCCGCCAACAGCAATTGTCATCAAACTGTCATCAGCCAACTCTAGCCGACTGAGCATGTCCACTGGCATGAGGGCTCCAAGATGGCAGACAAGACCTACAACGTGCTGTTTCTATGCACCGGAAATTCGGCCCGCTCCATTCTGGCCGAAGCCATTCTCGGCAAACTTGGCAAAGGCCGCTTCAATTCGTATTCGGCAGGGTCGCAGCCGAAGGGCGAGCCTCATCCTCATGCCATCAGACTGCTGAGCTCGCTTGGCTATGACACATCCAGATTTCGCTCAAAAAGCTGGGATGAGTTTGCCGAGCCCGGCGCGCCGCAACTGGATTTCATCTTCACCGTCTGTGACAATGCGGCAGGAGAGGTGTGCCCGGTCTGGCCCGGCCAGCCGATGAGCGCCCACTGGGGCGTCGAAGACCCGGCTGCAGTGGATGGCTCGGATGCCCAGGTTGCAGCCGCCTTTGCCGAAACCTACCGGCAGATGAACAACCGTATCTCGGCCTTCGTCAACCTGCCGCTGGAAAGCATCGACCGCATGAGCCTGACAAACCGGCTGAAGAAGATCGGCGAAACCGGGGGTGATGCATGAACGGCGTCGACCTGCCCCGCCGCCTGGCGGCTGAAGCACTCGGCACCGGCCTGCTTGTGTGCACCGTGGTCGGCTCCGGCATCATGGCGGACAAGCTGTCCGATGACGTGGCCGTTTCACTGCTTGGCAACACCATCCCGACCGGCGCCATCCTTGTCGTTCTGATCACCATCCTGGGCCCACTGTCGGGTGCGCATTTCAATCCGGCTGTGTCGTTCGGCTTTGCGCTTCGCAAGAACCTGCCGTGGGCCGAGTTTGCACCCTATGTAATCGCACAGATCGGTGGCGGCATTCTCGGCACCTTCGCCGCACACCTGATGTTCGAACTGCCGGTCGTTCAGTCATCGCTGACAGTGCGCACCGGCCCATCGCAGTGGTTTGCAGAAGTGGTTGCCACATTCGGGCTGATGGCGGTGATCCTCGGCGGCATCCGCTACCGGTTGGAGGCCGTGCCATGGCTGGTCGGGCTGTACATCACTGCCGCTTACTGGTTCACCGCATCAACATCGTTCGCGAACCCTGCAGTGGCCATCTCGCGCGCTTTCACCGACACGTTCTCCGGCATTCGCCCGATTGATCTGCCAGGCTTCATTACAGCAGAAATGATTGGTGCAGCGCTGGCGGTTGCGCTGATGGCGTGGTTACTGGATACGGACTAGAGTCCGACCATCCCGTCAGGAGCCGAAGATACTCGACAGCCACGAACCTGAGTCGACCTGCGGGCTCAGGCCACCGCCCTGCAGCAGCGAATAGGCATCCTTGTACCACTGCGAGTTGGGGTAGTTGTGCCCCAGCACCGCAGCTGCCGTCTGCGCCTCGGAGCGCACGCCCAGTTGCAGATAATTCTCGGTCAGCCGATACAGCGCCTCGGGCGTGTGCGATGAGGTCTGGTAATTCTCCACCACCGTCTTGTAGCGGTTGATGGCAGCCAGATAGGCCTTCTTGCGCTGGTAATAGCGCCCGACATCCATTTCCTTGCCGGCCAGCACATCACGCGCCAGATTGGCCTTGCCCAGCGCATCCTGCGCATAAGGCGTATTTGGATAGCGCCGCGCCACTTCGTCCAGTTCCTTGAGCGACTTTCGCGCCGCACTCGGATCACGCCGGATGTCGCCAATTTGCTCATAGTGGCAAAGCGCAATCAGGTATTGCGCATAAGCCGCATCCCGGTGACCCGGGTGAAGCTGGATAAAGCGCTGCGCTGCCGCAATCGATTCCGGATAGGCATTGCGCTGATACTGCGCATAGGCCTGCATCAGGATCGCCTTGGTGGCCCACTTGGAGTACGGGTGCTGGCGTTCAACTTCGGTGAACTTCTTCACCGCCGAGCGGTACTCACCGTTCTCGATATCCTTGACGCCGCTATTGTACATCTGGGCAATCGGCGCACCATCGGGGTCCGTCCCGAGGTCAGGCGCCACGCCCTTGCCGCCGCCAAAGAAACTGCTCAGGCCACCGCCGTCACCATCGCCACCTGACAACAGACTGCCCGTGCTGCACCCGGTCAGAAGCATGGCCCCTAGCGCCAGCACGGCCAAACGGTGGATATGCAATTTCTGCGGCAAGACCGGTCTCCAATCAGCGCGGTGCAAATTCGCTACCGGCGTACTTTGTCTGGCAGTCTAGATCAACCCGGTTACGCGCACCAGTTGTCTCACTCACCCTGCAATCCGTCACATGCTGCACCAAGCAGGCGGAAATATGACCTCTAGACATGGAACAGGGCGGAAGCATCGCTCCCGCCCGTGTCAAAAGTCTTGTTCTGAGGCCTGGCCTGCCTTAATTCGACTGGCGGCGCAGGAACGCCGGAATTTCCAGCTGATCGTCATCAAGCGACGGGTCAATGGCAGGCTGCAGCGGATGCACATTGCCTGCGGGCTTGGCAGATTCCGGCTCGCGGCGCTGCATTTCCGGCTCGCGCTGCTGCTTTGCGGCAGGCTTTTCTTCTTCACGGCGCACACCAAGCCCAACGCTGGCAAGGCGCTCAAGCAACCCCTTGCGCTTCGTCGTTGCTGCCTGGGCAACCTGTTCCATCTTGGCGTCGTCGCGCACATGGACAGGGAAGTCATCACGCGCTGGCATCTGTGGACGCGGTGCCGGCTGGGGCGCACTGGCCATGACCGGACGTGGTGCTGGTGCGGGGCGCGGCTGCGGAGCTGCTTCGGCAGCAACCTCTTCCACCGGCTCAGGCTCGGCCTCGGCTTCAGGTTCGGCGTGCTCTTCCTGCTCTGCAACAGGTTGCGGCGCTGGCCGGGGTGCAGGCTGCGGCATGGCATAGCCATAGCTCGTTGTTTCCTGCTCTTCCATGTCATCGCTGTCGTCTGCGCCAGACAGGGCTTCTTCCGCCAGGCCGGTGGCCACAACGGACACCCGCATGGTGCCTTCCAGCGTCTCGTCGAAGGTTGCACCCAGAATGATGTTGGCTTCCGGATCAACTTCTTCGCGAATACGGGTGGCAGCTTCGTCCACCTCGTAAAGGGTCAGGTCCGGACCACCGGAAATCGAGATAAGCAGGCCTCGCGCACCACGCATGGACACATCATCCAGCAGCGGGTTGGAAATGGCCGCTTCGGCCGCCTCAACGGCGCGTTTCTCGCCGGAAGCCTCGCCAGTGCCCATCATCGCCTTGCCCATTTCGGACATGATGGCGCGGACGTCGGCAAAGTCGAGGTTGATCAGGCCCGGGCGAACCATCAGGTCTGTCACACCTTTGACGCCCTGATAAAGTACGTCATCCGCCATCGAGAACGCCTCGGTGAAGGTGGTCTTCTCGTTGGCCACACGGAACAGGTTCTGGTTGGGGATGACGATCAGCGTATCAACGTGCTTGGCAAGCTGCTCGATGCCGCGCTCAGCCGTCAGCATGCGGCGCTGGCCTTCAAAGTGGAACGGCTTGGTGACAACGCCAACGGTCAGGATACCCTGCTCCTTGGCGGCGCGCGCAATCACCGGTGCGGCACCCGTGCCGGTGCCACCGCCCATGCCCGCGGTAATGAACACCATGTGCGCGCCAGCCAGATGATCGAGAATTTCGGGCAGCGCCTCTTCCGCAGCGCCTGCCCCAACCTGTGGCTGAGAGCCTGCGCCCAGGCCTTGCGTGAGTGCCGTGCCCATCTGGATCTTGCGATCGGCAGATGACTGCAGGATGGCCTGCGCATCGGTGTTGGCGACCACAAACTCAACGCCGTCGAGATTTGATTCGATCATGTTGTTGACGGCATTGCCGCCAGCCCCGCCGACACCGAAAACGGTGATTCTGGGCTTCAATTCTGTTGAATCCGGCACTGTGAGCTTGATTGGCATGGTTTGGCGTCCGATCTGGAATTTCCCCTATTCCGCATTCTGGTTTCCAAATCCCTACTAAAAGGTTAACGACACCTTACCCGGTCGCGAAAAATTGCATCTTTCCGGTGCGTGGTGTTTAGAATTGTAAACGCTGGAGGCTGTAACCGCGAGCCAAAGGCCTTGTCCCGCAGCCGTCACAGACGGCTGTCAGGGCAAATCTCACACGCAAGACGGCAATCAGGAACTAGAAGCTTTCCTTGAGCCACTGGCCAACGCGGCGGAAGTAGCCTGCATCATGGCCGGCACCTGCAATCAGCTGACCCAGGTTGGTGGCCTGCCGGTCAGGCACCAGACCATAGCGCAACAGACCGCTGGCAACCGCAAAGCCGGGCTGAGCCATGGCATCCGGCAAGCCATCAAAGCGATGCGGCCGTGCAATGCGCACCGAGCAGCGCAGCATTTCACCTGCCAGTTGCTCCACGCCGTTCAGCTGGCTGCCACCACCGGTCAGCACCACACGGCGAATGCCCTGGCGCATGGCCGGTACGTCTGCAAGGCGCTCGCGCAGCATCTCGAAAATCTCTTCCATGCGCGGGCGGATAACGCCGCAAATCATAGAACGCGGAATGCGATTGACGGCATCAGTCCCGGTCTCGCCGAGGATCGGACAGGTAATCAGTTCACGCTCGTCCAGCATGGCCGGTACGGCAGAGCCCCACAGGGTCTTGACCCGCTCCGCATGCGCCAGCGGCGTGTTCAGCCCACGCGCAATGTCGGCCGTCACATGATGAGAGCCAACCGGCAGCGCGCCCGCGGCCGCCAGCACACCTTCGTTGAACACCGCGTAGGACGTGGTGCCGCCACCAAGCTCTACCAGCGCGACACCCAGCTCCATCTCGTCTTCCAGAAGGGCCGCGCGTGACGCCGCATAGGACGACACAACGAACCCGGCGACATCGAGGTGGCAGCGCTCCAGCACATGGCCCAGATTGGCCATCATGTTCGGATCGGCCAGCACCACGTTGATGTCAGCCTCGAGGCTCTTGCAGTGCATGTTGTCCGGTTCACGCACGCCGCGCGCATCATCCAGCCGGTAATGGTTGACCGAAACATGCAGGACGGCCATGCCATTGGTTTCCACCTGCGCCAACGCTGCCGTAATGGCACGACGCATGTCGGCTTGTGAAACCTGGCCCGACTGGACCTGGGTGCTGGCGGTTGCGTGAACCGACTTGCAACGGGCACCCGACAGGTTGACATAAACCTCGCTCAGCGTTGCCCCTGACATCCGCTCAGCCTGTTCGATGGCAACGCGCACGGCACGCTCGGCCTCTCGCACATCAACCACATGACCACCACGCACCCCGGCGGAGCGGCAATGGCCACTGCCAATGATGGTTACGCCCGGCACACGCTCGTCGACCGCGCGGCGCTTGCCACCAGCCACCTCACCGATCAGACAACAGATTTTCGTGGAACCGATATCCAGTGCTGCAATGCGTGATGGCAACGAAACGCCTGCGCCACCGCTGGAGGAACCCCCGCCCGGAAACTGGACTACTTTCATGTCTACTCACCCACACTCACCACCGGAACCACCACCGGCTCCGCATCAACTCATCAACCGGGCTGCCCGGTTCAGCGCGTGCGCGAGGCAACCTTGTCGCCACTGCTCCCGCCATCTGCGCCAAACGGCACCAGCACAACCGCCCCCGGCTGTCTCAGGTCTACTTCCTGAATGCCTGAGGCGAGCACCTGGTGGCGCCCGATCAGGTCTGCCAGCCGCGCCAGTGCGGCCTCTACGCCCTTTTCAGGGAGCAGGGCCCGCCTTCCGCCGTCGAAATACAATGTCCAGCGGCGATTACCGACCCGGGCCGCAGCCCTGATTTCTGATTGTACGCCCGGCCATGCTTCAAGTTGGTTAACGAGTTGCGAAACCTCCAGCTGAGCGCCGTCGCCGGAGATCAGCATAAGGTTGGCAAACCGGCCCACATCAAAGCTGGCCATTGCCGCGCCTTCCCGGTCGATCACGAAATACAGCCCGTCACGCTGCCAAACGGCAAACGGTTCACGCTCCACCACGTCGACTTCCAGCCGGTTGGGCGGCAACACCCGCACTGCGGCCTGCTTGACCCAGTCCAGGTTGAGCAACAACCGGCGCGCATGGTTGGCATCGAACCCCAGCAACGACCCTCCAGGCTTCACGCCAATCGCCTTGAGCACCGCTTCGGGCCGCATCCGGTTGAGACCGCGAATGCGCACATCCTCTGCTGCATAACCGAAATAGGACGAGATCTGCGCCGGAAGGCCGCGCATTCCGGTAGATGGGTCGGCCAGATGATCACCTGCCAGCAAGCCATAGCCCAAGACGGCGGACAACATGCATACCGCGCCGGAGCGCACAAACGCCCGTGTGGTGCGCCGTGCAGCAAACGCATCGCCTTTACTGACAAGGTGCGCGCCAAGCTGATAGGACAGACTGGCCCTGAATTTGCGCAAAGTACGGCTGGACTTCAGGTCGCTCATCGCTTCAGCCCCGCATCGTTGACCATCCAGGTCACCAACTCCGGAAAACTGTGACCTGCATGCGCCGCCATTTCCGGCACCAGCGAAGTAGGTGTCATGCCCGGCTGGGTATTGATCTCAAGGAAGATGAGCTCACCCTCGCTGCTTTCGGTATCGTTGTAGCGAAAGTCCGAGCGCGAAACGCCCTTGCAGCCGATCTCCATATGAGCCGCCAGCGCCAGCCGCTGCACCCGTCGATAGACGTGCTGCGGTATGTCAGCCGGCAGGATGTGTTCCGAACCACCTGTTTCGTACTTGGCCTTGTAGTCGTAGAAACCGATCTTCGGCACGATGTCGATCACGCCCAGCGCCACATTGCCCATCACCGCGCAGGTCAGTTCGCGGCCGGGCACGAACCGCTCCACCATGACCCGTTCTTCCGGCTGCCATCCATGCTCCTCAACAATCTCCCGCAGATTGTTGGAACCGCGGTCAATGATGTGAACGCCAACACTGGACCCGTCTGCCACCGGCTTGACGACATAAGGCAGCGGCATGACCTCGTCGGCCAGAAGTTCTTCAACGCTCACCACCTTGTCTTCGGCCACCGGCATCTTGACGCCCGACAAGGCGGCCTTGCACAGCCGCTTGTCCATGGCCAGGGCAGACGCCAGCACACCGGAATGGGTGTAGGGGATTTTCAGTGTTTCAAGCAGTGCCTGCACGGTCCCGTCTTCGCCCCAGGTGCCATGCAAGGCATTGAAGGCAACGTCTGGCTGTGCCTCGGCCAACTGCTCGATGATGTTTTGCTGAACATCTATCATCGTGACCTTGAATCCGGCCTCGTCCAGCGCCTTGGCGCACGCCCTGCCCGATGACAGCGATACCTCGCGTTCGGCCGACCAGCCGCCCATCAGGACGGCGACACGGGTGATTTCAGGATCGCGGAGTTCCATTTGCGTGCGCCTCTCAGGATCGCGCTTTAACGCCGATACGCCTGATCTCCCAATCAAGCTCGACGCCGGAGGTTTCCTTCACACGCTTACGAACAGTTTCTCCCAACTCCTCGATCTGGGCCGCCGTGGCACCGCCCTCGTTGATCAGGAAGTTGCAGTGCATTTCAGACACCTTGGCAGGACCGATATTGAAGCCGCGCATTCCGGCTGCATCGATCAGCTGCCATGACTTGTTTCCGGGCGGGTTCTTGAAGGTAGATCCGCCGGTACGGCTCTTGATGGGCTGACTGGCCTCGCGCGCCGCGGTAATCTCGTCCATATGCGCCTTGATCTCGTCACGGTCGCCTTCGGCCCCCTGGAACAGCGCCGAGGTGAAGATCATGTCATCCGGCGCTGACGAGTGCCGGTAGCTGTAGCCCATATCGGCGTTTGACATGATGTGCAGGTTCCCCGTGCGGTCTATCCCTCGCGCCTCGATCAGGATGTCCTTCGTCTCACCCCCGTGAGCTCCGGCATTCATCCTCAGCGCGCCGCCGATTGTGCCCGGTATACCTCTCAGAAAGGTTAACAAAGTAATACCTTCATTGAGCGCAAACTGGGCCAGCCTGATGTCCGGAACAGCCGTTCCCGAGCGAACCTTGAAGTCGCCGGCATTCTCCATCTGCGAAAATCCGCGCCCCAGCCGGATCACCACGCCGGGAACGCCGCCATCACGTACCAGAAGATTGGAACCAACCCCGATCACCTGCACCGGAATGTCTTCGTCGAGACCGGCAAGAAACGCCGCCAGGTCTTCTTCGTCAGCCGGTGCAAACAGCACGTCTGCCGGCCCGCCGGCGCGAAACCACGTCAGGTCTGCCAACGGCCGGTCCAGTTCGATCCGCCCTCGCACCGGCGGCAGACGCTTGGCAAGGATTTCTCCGGGGGTTGCCATTATTTGCCCTCGCGCTTTGCGATGTCTTTCAGCTCGCCGGGAAGCGCATAGGCCCACTGGGTAATGTTGCCGGCCCCAAGGCAGATCACCACGTCGCCCGGCTGTGCCGTCTCGTGAATCAGCGGCGCAATTTCGGAATGATGCGAAATCGTGTGAACCGCCCGGTGTCCGCGCGCCTTCAGGCCATCTGCCAGCGCCGTATGCGTGGCCCCCTCGATCAGCTGCTCGCCTGCTTCGTAGACAGGCGCCAGCACAACCTGGTCAGCATCGTTGAAACACGAGCAGAAATCATCAAACAGGTCACGCAGGCGGGTATAGCGATGCGGCTGCATGACGGCGATCACACGCTTGTCGGTCACGCCGCGCGCCGCCTTCAGCACGGCGGTGATTTCAACCGGGTGGTGTCCATAATCGTCATAGACCTCGATGCCATTGTGCTCGCCAGTATAGGTGAACCGGCGCTTCACGCCGGAGAACGAGGCAAGGCCCTTTGCGATGGCCTTGTCGGACACGCCAAGGTTGGTTGCAACTGCAATGGCCGCAGTTGAGTTCAGCAGATTATGCTCACCGGGCATGGCCAGGGTGAGATCCTTCATGGTTCGGCTCTCACCGGTACGGCGGTCGTTGATGATGACGGAAAAATGGCTCTTGCCACCGGAGAAACTCACGTCCGTCAGCCGGTAGTCGGCCTGCGCGCTCTTGCCATAGGTGAACACGCGCCGGTCGGTCACCTGCCCGATCAGCGATTGCACTTCCGGGTGATCCACGCACATCACGGCAAAACCATAGAACGGGATGTTCTCAACGAACGCCCGGTACGCTTTCTTGGCTTCGTCGAAAGTGCCGTAATGATCAAGGTGTTCCGGATCCATGTTGGTGACAATGGCAACGTCGGCCGGGAGCTTGACGAAGGTGCCATCGGACTCGTCCGCCTCCACCACCATCCAGTCGCCCTTGCCGAGTCGCGCATTGGTGCCATAGGCATTGATGATCCCGCCGTTGATCACAGTGGGGTCGAGGTTGCCCCCTTCCAGCAGGGCTGCCACCAGCGAAGTGGTGGTCGTCTTGCCGTGTGTTCCGCCAACCGCGACACACGATTTGAAGCGCATCAGCTCGGCCAGCATTTCGGCTCGCCGTACGATCGGCAGGTAGCGCGCCCGCGCCTCAACCACTTCCGGATTATCCTTTTTCACCGCCGTTGACGTGACCACCACCTGCGCATCACCCAGGTTATCCGCCCGGTGGCCTACGTGCACCGTAACGCCGGCCTTGCGCAGCCGGGCCACGTTGTAATTGTCGGCAATATCTGAGCCCTGCACCGTGTAGCCCAGTGTCGCCATTACCTCGGCAATGCCGCTCATGCCAATACCGCCGATACCGACGAAGTGAATGGGTCCGATGTCCTGTGTAAGTTTCATGTCTGGTCGGTTACCTTTGCCAATGCGGGCCGTGCAAGCTGCTCGACGAGATCGCCCAGCGCCTGCGCTGCATTCGGGCGGCCGTGCGCGCGCGCACCGTTAGCTGCTCTGGTAAGTTCGCCCGTGTCGAATCGCAAGCGGGTTATGAACGCCGCCATCTCTGCCGGCGTGGTGCCGTGCTGCTGCATGATCCAGCCGCCACCCGTTTTGGTCATGCTTTCTGCATTGCGCAGCTGGTCATTGTCCAGCGAATGGGGCAGCGGCACATAGATCGCCGGCCGGCCAATCACGCCAAGTTCGGCAACGCTGGAGGCCCCTGACCGGCAGATCACCAGATGCGCATTGGCAATGCGTTTGGGCATGTCGTTGAAGAAGCTCTCGCACGTTGCCTTCACACCAGCCGCCTCGTAGGCAGCGCGCACGGCATCGATATCCTCCGGACGGCACTGCTGCACAATGCGCAGCCGCTTGGTCAGCGCATGGGGAAGCTCGGCCACGACCTGCGGCATCACTTGCGAAAAGTACTGCGCGCCCTGACTGCCACCAAACACCAGCAAGTTGAACACGTGAGCTGCATCCGGCGGCTCATAGGCGGTTACCGCTTCGAGCACCTGCTGGCGCACCGGGTTGCCGACCAGCTTCACCCGTTTCATCTGGGCAGAGGAAAAGCCGTAGACCGGTTCGAAGGACGTGGCGATCACTTTGGCCCCGCCAAGCCCGGCTGCCAGCCGGTTGGCCCGGCCCGCAACCGCGTTTTGTTCATGCACCATGCTGGCAATGCCCGCACGGCGTGCCGCCATCATGACCGGCAGCGACGGATAACCGCCGAATCCTACAACCACGCGCGGTGTCAGACGGTCAAACAGGTTCAGGCACTGGCGATACCCCCTGATCAGGCGGTACATCTGTAACGGCAGTTTCCATGGCCTGCCCGGAGTCAGGGTGGACGATGAAATCTCGCTCACCGTGCCGGGGGTAAAGCGGTCCTGCCAGGATAGCCCGCGTGCATCGGTAAACAGCCGGACATCCCAGTTGCGCGCTTCAAGCTCGCTGGCCA
>JAWVYF010000070.1:0-11353 GCA_033722845.1 Anderseniella sp.
ACCTGAAGCAAGAGGGCATCACTTCGATTATCTGGGCCACAGGATTCATGATGGATTTCGGCTGGCTGAAAGTGGGCAAGTTCGACGAGAAGGGCAGGCCGGAGCACACAAACGGCGTATCGCCTGAACCTGGCCTGTATTTTCTCGGCCTACCGTGGCTCACCTGCAGGGCATCATCATTCATCTGGGGCGTATGGCGCGATGCACGCGACGTGGCGGCTCACATTGCCGGGCGCCAAAAGACCGCCTGATCTGCATCCGTTATCCGGCGGACAGCGGCTGGCCCAGCCGTCCGGCCAGGTCCTGCACGTACTGCCATGCCACACGGCCCGAGCGCGAGCCGCGCGTTGCCTGCCATTCAATGGCTTCGGCGCGCCATTGTTCTTCCTTCACATTCAGCTTGAAGTGATCGATGTAACCACGAATCATTTCAAGGAATTCGTCCTGCGAACAATTGTGGAAACCGAGCCACAGGCCAAACCTGTCCGATAGTGACACCTTTTCCTGAACTGCTTCTGACGGATTGATGGCCGTGGAGCGTTCGTTCTCGATCATGTCGCGCGGCAACAGGTGGCGGCGGTTGGACGTGGCATAGAGCAGTACATTGTCGGGCCGGCCTTCAATGCCGCCATCCAGAGCCGCCTTGAGCGACTTGTAAGACGTGTCCTGTGCATCGAACGACAAGTCGTCACAATAGATGATGAAGCGGTATTGCTGCTTGTCGCGCAGCAGGCCCATCAGTACGGGCAGGCTTTCGATATCTTCGCGGTGGATCTCGATCAGCTTGAGCGTATGTCCGTGCCGGGCGGTGATGTCTGCGTGCGCCGCCTTTACAAGCGAGCTCTTGCCCATTCCGCGTGAGCCCCACAAAAGTGCGTTGTTTGCAGGCAGGCCTCGGGCAAAACGCTCGGTATTTTCAACCAGAATGTCCCGCACCCGGTCAATGCCGTGCAGCAACACCATCTCCACCCGGTTGACCTTGGGCACAGGTTGCAGCCGGTTGCCGGTGGCATGCCAGACGAAGGCGTCTGCTGCGGCAAAGTCAGGTTCGACGGGGGCAGGCGGGGCTGATCTTTCCAGCGCACCGGCAATGCGGTCCAGGCGGTCCAGAATGTCGTTCAGGCGTTGGTCGGTCATGGGCTTGGTGTGGTTTCGGATTGCTACAGGAGGGTCGGCTGCAACGCTTTAGGCGGTGCGCGCGCCACTGGCAAGCCCGGGGTTTGAGGGCCAGGCAGTGTTACGGCAGTTGCAATGCGGGGTTGGGCAGCTATATAGGACCAACGAAACAAACGCTTCGGGAGTCTTACAGCATCATGTTCACCACACCTGCATACGCTCAGGCAGCCGGCGGTTCACCCGGCGGAGACATTTTCGGCATTCTGTTCCTTATCGTGCCGATGTTCGCCATCATGTACTTCCTGATCTGGCGCCCGCAGCAAAAGCGCATGAAGGAACACCAGGAGATGGTGAAGAACATCCGCCGTGGTGACAACGTGGTCACTGCCGGTGGCATCATCGGCAAGGTCACCAAGGTTGTGGACGACAACGAGATCATTCTCGAGTCAGGCGAAGGCAACAAGATGCGCATGTTGCGTTCTTCCGTCAGCGAAGTCCGCTCCAAGTCCGAGCCTGCCAAGGCTGAGAGCTGATTGACTTGAATACAAGGGGGCTTTGCGGCCCCCTTTGCCGTGGTTCGGCCGGACATGCATAATTGAACCCGGCAGGACACCATTAGCTGAACGCAAATCAGGCAGCGCCCTTTCATGCTTCATTTTTCCAAGTTCAAGGCTTTTGCCGTTGCCGCCGTTGTTTTGTTTGCGGCGCTTTGTGCATTTCCAAACCTGCTTGACGAAAAGACCCGCGAGTCTTTGCCCGGCTTCCTGCCCAACCAGGCCCTGACGCTTGGTCTTGACCTGCAGGGCGGCAGCCATGTGCTTATGGAAGTGGACGCCCAGTCGCTAAAGGAAGGACTGTCCAAACAGCTCGTTGGCGACATCCGGTTGAAGCTGCGAGATGGCAAGATCCGCTATCAGGGCCTGCGGCAAACGCCCGAAGGTGCTGTGGTCACGATCAGCGATGCTGCTGATGCCGAACGTGGTGAAACGTTACTGCGCGAGCTGTCGCAGCCGGTGGACGTCGGGCTGTTCGGGCAGGGCGGCCAGGTGCAGGAGTTCGATATCAATCGTACCGGCCAGACCATCCGCATGACGTTTTCGCAGGGCGGCCTCGACTCGCGCATTGGTCGCGCGGTTCAGCAATCGCTTGAGATCATTGGCCGGCGCATCAACGCGCTTGGTACCACCGAGCCCACCATCCAGCGCCAGGGCGTCGACCGTATCGTCGTGCAGGTACCGGGCCTTCAGGACCCGACCCGGCTGAAAGCCCTGCTGGGTCAGACAGCCAAGCTCAGTTTCCAGCTGTTGTGTGACCAGCAGCCGCAAGGGCCCAACGAAACCGTGCCGCTGGGCTGTGAGCAGATGCCGGAGCGCAACAACGCCGACATTCTCTACTGGGTGCAGACATCGCGTTCGGCCACAGTGGACGGTGAAGACCTGAACGATGCGCAGACCGGATTTGACCAGCGCACCAACGAGCCGGTGGTGAACTTCCGCTTCAACACCGGCGGCGCTCAGCGCTTCTGCCGCCTGACGCAGGCCAATGTGGGCCGCCCGTTTGCAATTGTTCTGGACGGCAAGGTCGTTTCTGCACCGCGTATCAACGAGCAGATTTGTGGTGGTTCCGGTCAGATCTCCGGCAACTTCACCACCGAGGAAGCCAACAACCTCGCCATTGTCCTGCGCTCCGGTGCGCTGCCGGCCAAACTGACAATCGTTGAGGAACGCACGGTTGGCCCAAGCCTTGGATCGGACTCGGTGAGTGCCGGCACCATAGCCTCCATGATTGGCTTCGCGGGCGTGCTCATCTTCATGTTTGTGTCGTACGGGCTGTTCGGCCTGTTCGCCATCGTGGCACTGCTGGTCAACCTGTTGATCGTACTTGGCGCACTGTCCGTGCTGGGCGCCACGCTGACGCTGCCCGGCATTGCCGGTATTGTGCTGACCATGGGCATGGCTGTGGATTCCAACGTGCTGGTTTTCGAGCGCATCAGGGAGGAGGTGGCCAACGGGCGATCTCCGCTCAATGCCATCGAGACCGGCTTCCGCATGGCGCTGGGCACCATTCTCGATGCCAACATCACCACGCTTATTGCTGCGGTCATCCTGTTTGGCATGGGCTCCGGTCCGGTCCGCGGCTTTGCCGTGACCCTGGGTATCGGCATCCTGTCCACGGTGTTCACCGCCTACACGGTAACCCGCCTGATCATCGCCTTCTGGGTGCGCACACGCCGCCCCAAGTCGGTTCCACTTTGAGACCGGCTTGAGAGGAGACAAACATGAAACCGCTTCGCTTTGTTCCCGACAACACGAACATCAAGTTCATGAAGGTGGCCCGGCCGGGCTTCATCGCATCGATTGGTGCCGTGTTGGCATCCATTGTGCTGTTTTTCACGGTTAGCCTGAATTACGGCATCGACTTTACCGGCGGCACCGAGATCCTCGTGCGGCCAACGGCAGAGAACGCGCAAACCCTCAGCATCGATGAAATGCGCGGCATTGTCGGCGGGCTTGGACTGGGAAGCACGGAACTTCAGGAGTTTGGCACCGATGGCGATGTCGCCATCCGCATCGGCCTCCAGGACGGCGGCGAGGAAGCCCAGCAGGCAGCCGTGGCCAAGGTTCGCGAAGCGTTTGGTGAACGGGTCGAGTACCGCGCGGTCAACTCGCTCGGTTCCAAGGTGTCCGGTGAACTGGCACGAGACGGCCTTCTTGCGATCCTGTTGTCGTTCGTCGCGATCATGATCTACATCTGGTTGCGCTTTGAATGGCAGTTTGCCATCGGCACGGTGGCAACGCTGGTTCACGACGTGGCGCTGACCGTAGGCTTGCTGTGTATCTTGCGGGTGCAGTTTGATCTGACATCCATTGCCGCCATTCTCACCATCGTTGGCTATTCGCTCAACGATACCGTGGTGGTGTTCGACCGTTTCCGTGAGAACCTGCGCAAGTACAAGAAAATGCCGTTCGACGAGATGGTCGACATGTCGCTCAACCAGACCCTGCCACGCACCCTGATGACCTCCATCTCGACCTGGGTGGCACTTGGCGCGCTCTACGTGTTTGGTGGCGAGGTATTGCGCGGCTTCACCTTCATCATGATCTTCGGTGTTCTTGTCGGTACCTATTCCTCGATCTTCATCGGAGCCCCGCTGTTGTCCTACATGGGTGCCTATGTGGACCGTGCACCCCCAAGCAGTGGTGTGCCGGAGCCGCAGGTTGAAGCCGACGGTGCGGCCAACTGATGTCGGTTGGCGGGGGAACCGGTGCCTATCTGAACGAGCGTGTACCGATTGATGCTTATGGTAATGGCGGGTTCCGGTTCCGGGACATGTCTCACCGAGGCTCACTGTTGTGTTTGCCCAACGGCATGTTCGGGTGGTCAGTCAGTTCAGCTGAAAAGCTGTCCCTGGCAGACTTTGAACCAGTGATGGCAGCGCCGGCCGGCGTTGGCTTTGTGTTGCTGGGCACAGGCGATGCGCAGATCTTTCCCCCGGCTGATGTCCGCAAGGCTTTCGCGGAGGCTGGCATCGGTCTGGAACCAATGAGTACCGGTGCTGCTGTGCGCACTTACAATGTGCTGTTGGGCGAGGGGCGTGACGTGGCCTGCGCCTTGATCGCGGTGGATGATCATCGCCCTGATGGGGCATGAGCGGCTCATGGCGCCCCCGTTTCCCGAGGATTTGGCACAACAGCTGCTCAGCCTGGTCAGGGAAGCTGACCGGGACCGCTATCTTTGCCTGTTGCTGACCCCGGAAACGCGCCGGGCCGAGATAAGCGCGCTTTATGCGTTCAATGCCGAACTTGCACAGATACGCGAGCGCATCAGTGATCCGGCAGCGGGTGAAGTGCGCCTTGCCTGGTGGGAGCAGGTCATTGACGGCATCTATACCGGTGATGTGGTCAATGCGCCGGTGCCGCAAGGTCTCGCCCGTGCGGTGGAGGCTGGCGATATCCCGCGTCATACGTTGCTCAACATGATCGAAGCGCGGCGTTTCGACCTGTTCGATGATCCGATGCCGGATCTCAATACGCTTGAGGGCTACCTCGGCGAGACGGCGTCGGCGCTGCTCCAGATGTCGGCGCTGGTTCTGGCAGGCTATGATGCGCTCGAGTGTGCAGAGGTGTCGGGGCTGGCCGGAGTGGCCAGCGGGCTGACGGGCATGTTGCGTTCGCTGCCGGTTCATCGGGCGCGGGGGCAGTGCTACGTGCCGGTGACCATGCTGGAGAAGCAAGGGCTTCAACCGGCCCACGTGCTGGCCGGTCGTGATGGGGCTGCGATGGAGCTGGTACTGCTGGAACTGGTTGTCCATGCGCAGCGCAGGCTAAGCGAAGCCCGCAGGGCAGCCACACGAGTGCCGGAGCAGGCGTTGGCTGCCTACCTGCCGGTGAGCCTGACCGAGGCCTACCTCAAGCGGCTCGGGAAGGCCCGCGCAAGTATGCTGACCCGAGTTGTGTCACGGCCTCAATGGATGAACCAGCTGACGCTTTTGAAAGCGGTCAAGTCCGAAATATTTTGACCCTGGATTATTCCGCTGCCGCAGGCAGCGCATTGCCGGCCAGCCAGGCCGCGAAATCCTGCTTTGCGCGCGTTGTGTAGGCCAGTTGCCGGGCCGGCTTCTTGGCCTTGCCGCGCGGTCGTTTGCCGTTCGCATCTCGCGGAACTTCCACCTCAGGGAACAGCCCGAAATTGACGTTCATCGGCTGGAAAGAGCGCGCCTTGGACGTGGCATCGCCGGACTCATCAGCCAGGTGCCCCCCGGTGATATGTGAGATCAGCGCGCCGTGGGCAGTCGTGGCGGGTGGGGAAGGCAGGGAGCAGCCCATTAGTTCCGCGGCTGCCATCCGGCCGGCCATCAGGCCCATGGCAGCGCTTTCGACATAGCCTTCAACACCGGTAATCTGACCTGCAAAACGTACGCAAGGCCGTTGCTTCAGGCGTAAACCGTCGTCCAGCAGTTTCGGAGAGTTGATGAACGTGTTGCGGTGAATGCCGCCAAGCCGCGCAAATTCTGCCTTCTCCAGGCCAGGAATCATGCGGATCACATCGGCTTGCGCGCCATACTTCATCTTGGTCTGGAAGCCGACAAGGTTGTACAGGGTGCCCAGCGCATTGTCCTGACGCAGCTGCACCACGGCATAAGGCTTCACATCCGGCTGGTGTGCGTTGGTCAGTCCCATCGGCTTCATCGGACCGTGTCGCAGGGTTTCCGGCCCGCGCTCCGCCATCACCTCGATGGGCAGGCAACCGTCAAAATAGGGCGTGTCTTCCCATTCCTTGAACTCGGTCTTGTCTGCCTCCAACAGTGCGTTGATGAACGCCTTGTAGCCGGCTTCATCCAGCGGGCAGTTGATGTAGTCCGCGCCGGTGCCGCCGGGCCCCGCCTTGTCGTAGCGAGACTGGTACCAGGCCTTGGTGAAGTCGATGGACTCCTTGTACACGATGGGTGCGATGGCGTCGAAAAAGGCCAGCCCCTCATCGCCCGTGACAGAGCGTATGTCCTCGGCCAATGCGGGCGAGGTGAGGGGGCCTGTCGCGATGATCGTGCTGGTCCAGTCGGCCGGTGGCAGGCCGGCCACTTCCTCGCGCGAAATCGTGATGTTCGGATGGGTTTCCAGTGCGGCTGTTACAGCCTGTGAGAAGGCCTCGCGGTCAACCGCCAGCGCGCCGCCCGCCGGCAGCTTGTGTTCATCCCCCTTGGCCATGATGAGCGAGCCTGCCTGCCGCATTTCCCAGTGCAGCAGCCCGACCGCATTGTGTTCATCGTCGTCGGAGCGGAATGAGTTTGAGCACACCAGCTCTGCCAGTCCGCCGGTCTGGTGGGCATCGGTACCGCACACCGGACGCATCTCGTGAACAATGACCTTTATTCCGGCCTGTGCAGCCTGCCATGCGGCTTCCGAGCCGGCCATGCCGCCGCCAATGATGTGAAGCGTGTTGTCTGTCATGGATCAGACGCTTAGCGCCGTTGTTGTCGCCGGGCAAGTGGTCAGGCAAGCGCAGGCGGTTTCAACTCGGCTTGCGGGCCTCGTCCAGCAGCCAGTTGTAAAACAACCTGGCCTGTTCAGACAGCTGGCCGTCGCGCGGCCGCAGCAGCCAGAAGCCCCGGTCGGATTCTTGTGCAACCGGTATTGGGCGCACCAGGTCTCCCTGCGAGATGAAATCCTCGGCAAGGCGGCGGCCGCACAGTGCAATACCCTCGCCACGCAACGCCGAGTTGATCAGCACCATGTAGTTGTCGAAGGTGAAGCCGCGGTCGCGTGGCTCCTCGCTTACCCCGATCGACTCCAGGAAGCTCGTCCACGTGACCCAGTTCCGGTCATGCTTGGTCAGATGCAGCAGAGAGTGCTCAAGCAGGTCGTGGGGCCGGTCAAGCGGGGGAGCCTTTTCGAGGTAGCGTGGCGAACAGACCGGCCAGATTTCGTTGTCGAACAGCCGCACCGCATCAACACCAGGCCATTCGCCAGCGCCGTAGCGCACGGCAATGTCCACGCCCTCACTCGCGAGATCATAGACAGGCGAAGCGGCAACCAGCCGGATTTCGACTTCCGGATGCAGGCCACGAAATTTCGCAATGCGCGCCATCAGCCAGTAGGATGCAAAGGCGACCGAGGTCGCGATGGTAAGCTCGCCGGGGCCGCGCTGGCGGCGCAGATCTGCCGATACATTGGCAATGTGCTCAAGGCCCATCGTGACGGCCCGGTGCAGGCGTTCACCGGCCGGGGTGAGCATCAGCCCGCGCGACTGCCGCTGGAATACAGACAAGCCCAGAAACTCTTCCAGGAGCTGTATTTGTCGCGACACGGCCGACTGCGTCACGTCCAGTTCCTTGGCAGCACGTGTGAAGTTCATGTGCCGGCCGGCGGCCTCGAACACCACCAGCGCATTGGTCGGCGGCATATGCTTTCGCAGGGCAGTTGCCATGAGTCTGACGTCTCCTCCAGCCCGTATTTTTCTTTATTGGGCTGGAGAGTAACAATGTCAGCCATGAGTTTCAATCATGGCTGGCGCAAATTCACTGTAGTATTTTTACTCCGCCGCCGCCTGCTTGCCGCGCGCCAGGACCGGTGCCAGGAACTGTCCTGTATAAGAACGCTTTTCGGTCGCGACATCTTCAGGTGTGCCCGTGGCAACGATCTCGCCGCCGCCATCACCGCCCTCTGGCCCAAGGTCGATGATCCAGTCCGCCGTCTTGATGACTTCGAGGTTGTGCTCAATGACCACCACCGTATTGCCGTGCTCCACCAGCTCGTGCAGCACCTCAAGCAGCTTGGCAACGTCATGGAAGTGCAGGCCGGTGGTCGGCTCGTCCAGCAGGTAGAGCGTCCGGCCCGTAGCCCGCTTCGACAATTCCTTGGCGAGCTTGACGCGCTGCGCTTCACCGCCTGAAAGCGTCGTTGCCTGCTGACCGACCTTGATGTAGCCCAGACCGACGCGCTCCAGCGTGACCAGCTTGTCGCGCACTGCGGGCACGGCGCGGAAGAAGTCTGCAGCCTCGGCCACCGTCATGTCCAGCACATCGGCAATGGACTTGCCCTTGAATTCGATATCAAGCGTCTCGCGGTTATAGCGCTTGCCGTGGCAGGCATCGCAGGTGACGTACACATCCGGCAGGAAGTGCATCTCGATCTTGATGACGCCATCGCCCTGGCAGGTTTCGCAGCGCCCGCCCTTGACGTTGAACGAGAACCGGCCCGGTCCATAGCCGCGGACCTTGGCTTCCGGCAGCCCGGCAAACCATTCGCGGATGGGGGTGAACGCGCCCGTATAGGTCGCGGGGTTGGAACGTGGCGTACGGCCAATGGGCGACTGGTCGATGTCGATGATCTTGTCGAGCAGTTCCAGACCCTCGATCCGGTCATGTTCGGCCGGCATCTCGCGGGACTTCATCAACTTGCGCGAGGCCGCCTTGTATACCGTGTCGATCAGCAAGGTGGACTTCCCGCCGCCGGATACACCGGTCACGCAGGTGAACAGCCCCAGCGGGATGTCCGCTGACACGTTCTTGAGGTTGTTGGCGCGCGCACCGGACACCTTCACCTTGCGCTTTGCATTCGGTTTGCGCCGGTTGGCCGGTACCGGAACAGACATAGCGCCTGTCAGATACTTGCCGGTGATCGAGGCCGGGTTCGCCATTACCTCTTCAGGCGTGCCCTCGGCAACGATCTTGCCGCCATGCACACCGGCGCCGGGGCCGATGTCCACTACGTGATCGGCGGTGCGGATGGCGTCTTCGTCGTGCTCCACCACGATCACGGTGTTGCCCAGGTCGCGAAGGTGCACCAGCGTCTCCAGCAAGCGTTCATTGTCGCGCTGGTGCAAGCCGATGGAAGGTTCATCCAGCACGTACAGCACGCCGGTCAGGCCGGAGCCGATCTGCGAGGCCAACCGGATGCGCTGGCTTTCGCCGCCCGACAGCGTGCCCGAGGTGCGCGACAGGGTGAGGTAGTCCAGTCCCACATCGACCAGAAACTTCAGCCGCTCGCGAATTTCCTTGAGGATGCGCGCAGCGATTTCCATTTCTTTCGCCGACAGATGGTCGGGCAGGGCGTTGAACCAGTCGTTCGCGGCGCGGATCGACATTTCTGACACTTGCGCAATGTGCAGACCGTTCACCTTGACCGCCAAGGCTTGCGGTTTGAGCCGGTAGCCATTGCACGACTGGCAGGGATGGTCGGACTGGAACTGCGAAAGCTCTTCACGAACCCATGCTGAGTCGGTTTCCTGCCAGCGCCGTTCAATGTTGCCGATTACGCCTTCAAACGGCTTCGTGGTCTTGTAGGTGCGAAGCCCGTCGTCATAGACGAAGGTGATTTCTTCATCCATCGTGCCGAACAAGATGGCGTTACGCACCTCATCGTCAAGCTCATCCCATGGCGTGCTCATGGCTGCACCGTAGTGCTTGCACACCGCTTCCAGCGTCTGGGTATAGTAGGGCGATGTGTTGCCAGTCTTGGCCCACGGCACAATAGCGCCCTGGCGCAGGGATAGCGTCTTGTCCGGCAACACCAGATCAGCTTCAAACCGAAGCTCGGTGCCAAGGCCATCGCACTTGGGGCAGGCGCCGAACGGGTTGTTGAATGAGAACAGCCGTGGCTCCACCTCGTCGATGGTGAAGCCGGAAACGGGGCAGGCGAACTTCTCCGAGAAGGTGATGCGCTCGTGGGTTTCGTTGAGCGACTTGTTGGCGCTGCCACCGGCTGAGGTGTCGGCTTCGGCCAGCGGCTTGTCGGCAAACTCGACGATGGCCAGTCCGTCTGACAGCTTCAGCGCAGTTTCAAAACTGTCCGCCAGCCGGGACATGATGTCATCGCGCACCACGATGCGGTCCACCACCACGTCGATGTCGTGCTTGTACTTCTTGTCGAGGGCAGGCACGTCGGCAATCTCGTGGAATGCGCCATCCACCTTCACCCGCTGAAAGCCTTGCTTCATCAGGTTGGCGAATTCTTTCTTGTACTCGCCCTTGCGGCCGCGGATGATTGGTGCCAGCAGGTAGAGCCGGGTGCCTTCTTCCAATTCCATCACCCGGTCGACCATCTGTGTCACGGTCTGGCTCTGGATCGGCAGGCCGGTGGCGGGCGAATAGGCAATCCCGGCGCGGGCAAACAGCAGCCGCATGTAGTCATAGATCTCGGTCACCGTGCCAACGGTGGAGCGCGGATTGCGGCTGGTGGTCTTCTGCTCGATGGAGATGGCCGGCGACAGCCCGTCGATCTGGTCGACGTCCGGCTTCTGCATCATTTCCAGAAACTGCCGTGCATAAGCCGACAGGCTCTCCACATAGCGGCGCTGTCCCTCGGCATAAATCGTGTCGAAGGCGAGAGAGGACTTGCCCGATCCCGACAGCCCCGTGAACACGATCAGCGCGTCACGCGGCAGCTCTATCGAGACGTTTTTCAGGTTGTGCTCACGGGCACCCTGAACGGAGATGATGCGGTTGGTATCGGCCATGCCGACAGTGCTAGATCATACGGGGAACACGCGCAACGGGCGCGATTGCCGCTGCTGACAGTTTGCAGCTGGTTTGTGTCGGGCAAGGGCTTGCAAACTGATCCGAACCCGTTGCTAGGTAGCGGTCATGTCGAACAGGTTGTCAACGATCGGATTGTCAGGGGCGGCTGTGGCGCTGGTGTGCTCTTTCACGCCTGTTCTGCCGGTTGTATTGCCCGCTATGGGCTTGTCGTCACTTTTGCCCGTGATCTACCGGGATGCGGTGTTGCTTCCGGTTGTGATC
>JAWVYF010000071.1:0-11315 GCA_033722845.1 Anderseniella sp.
CGGCGCGGCCGTTGCGGCGGCGCGTGCGGCAATGCCGGAGCCGGACTGGGCAGGTACGTTGGTCATGGCTGCTTATATAGCACCTGCGCGCGGGGATTCGAGGGATTCGCTCACCTTTCGAACGGACTGACAATTATGTCATTTGACACAGGGCCAAACACGGGGATGATCGCCGGGTTCGATCGGGAGAACGCGCTTGCGCAGGATTTTGAACAGCCTGATTCTTGTTGTCTGGGTTTTCGCCCAGACGGTGACGGCTGCCCATTCGTACACTCACCCGACAGCCATTGACCACGTGATGTCCCAGAGCAGCGTTGCAGCCGATAGCCACGCGCAGCCTTTGACAGCCGAGGTGAAACCCGGTTGCGATACGCATCTGCCACAGAATGCGTCCAAGTCTGCCGACGGCCAACACAATGGCAATGCAGCAGACGATTGCTGTTCGGACATGCAATGCCAGAGTGCTGCTGTTCTCAAGGGAGCGTTTGCAAGCCTCGACGTGGGCGGCGAGGTTCTGTTTGCAAAGCTGGCGGTCCGCCATGACGGTCATTCCCCTTCGTTCGTGTTGCCCCCTCCCAATCTCCTCGTCTGATTCATGCGGAGTCCGTCCCGGCGCAGATGTGCCGGTGCCTGGACTATCAACAACAAGATCAGATTTGCAGGGGCGCCCCAGGGCGAAAACACATGCCTTCGAGATTTGCAGCACTTTTCGTGCTGACCGTGCTGACGGGATGCGCGGCTGAGCGGGAGCTCAGCCCGTACGATACGCTGTCGCATCGCGATCCCGTCGATCCGGACCGGGAAACAGCAACCAAACCATATCAAAGCGTCATGGCAGGATATCACCGGCGTGGCGTGGTCGAGCCGGAACCGTGGTCGGGTACGCCGTCCACGCCGGGCAGTGAAGGGGAGGCCAGCCAGTGATGCTATGCAAGACCTTCAGGAAAGTGGCTTCACTGTCCGCCTCGGCCTTGCTTCTGGCAGGTTGCGCCACGCAAGCCGAGATTGACCGGTTGTCCAATCCGGCGCTGGGCTTTGTGGCTGTTGAAGAAGAAGCTGCCCGCACGACAGGTGGTGAAAGTGTCTGGGTGCAGAGCCACGCCGAAGCAGGGGCGACGGCAAAGCGTGTCCATCAACTGATCCACAAGAAGACAATTGATGCCGATACGGCGGTTCAGGTTGCGCTGTTGAGCAACAAGGGGCTGCAGGCGGCTTATGCCCAGATTGGTATTTCGGCCGCTGATTTGTGGCAGGAGGCATTGCCGTCCAACCCGAAGTTGACTGTCGGCTTCAGCCAGATTGGCGTGGCCCGCACGATCGAGTCGCTGATCACGGCAAATATTGCACGTGCCATGACCCGCGACGCGCGCATGGGCGTGGCCGAGGCAAAGCTTCGAAAGGCTCAGCTTGAGGCCATAGAGGCGACGCTGAAGCTTGCCCACGAGACGCGGATGGCGTGGATCAATTCGGTGTCGGCCTGGGAACGCGCAGGTCATGTCAAACAGGCCATCAAGGCGGCTGATGCGGGGTCGGAACTGGCCATGCAGCTGGGCAAGACAGGCGCAATCCCGAAAGCGGCACAGGCGCGCGAACACGTCAACTATGCCGAGCTCACCGCGCAGTTGGCGAGTGCCAGGCTGGAGGCCCGTGAGGCGAAGCAGACGTTGATCCGCAAGATGGGTGTCTGGGGCAAGGAAACAGAGTTCCAGGTGCCCAATGCACTGCCGCCATTGCCGCGCCATGCAAAGCGGACCCGTGCCGTGGTTGCAAAGGCGTTGCAAAACCGCATCGACCTGCAGATCGCAAAGGCTGACCTGGAGATCGTTGCGCGTCAGCATGGCCTGACCCAGGTCACGCGGTATGTCACTGATCTCGACCTGACCGGTGGCGCGGAGATCGAGCGCGAAGACGGCAAGGACATCGCTTCCGGCATCATCGAGTTCGACCTTGTCATCCCGATTTTTGACAGTGGCGAGGCCAGATTGCGCAAGGCGGAGATGGCCTACATGCGCGCGGCCAACCTGTTGGCCCAGCGGGCGGCGGAGGTGCGTTCGGAAGCTGCAAGTGCCTACGAGATGTACCTCGGCCGGCACGAGATTGCACGCCATCACATCGAGGCGGTGGCACCGCTGCGCAAGGTGCTGGAGGAGCAGGCGCTGCTCAACAATAACGGCATGATCACCAGCACGTTCGAGTTGCTGCAGGACGTAAAGGCCAAGGTGAATTCGGACCTGCAGGCCGACATGGCCAAGCGCGATTTCTGGCTGGCCGAGGCCAACCTGAAAGCCGCGATTTATGGCGGCGGTGCCGGCGGTGGCGGCGGCGGTGGCGGCATGGCCGTGCTGGCCGATGCCGGCGGCGGCCCGGGGCACTGATGATGAACTGGATTAACGGGAATTCGTGCAAGGAGACCCTTTCATGACTGACAAGATATCGAGACGGCACGTTCTGGGTACGGGGATTGCTCTGACGAGCGGTGCGCTGGCCGCGCCTGCCATTGCGCAGGGGCTTCCTGAAGCAGCAACGGCGACGACCGCGGAAACGCAAAAGCCGCTGGTGCCGACATCGGGGCCAGACCACTATCAACCGGTTGTAACGCTCAACAGCTGGACATTGCCGTGGCGGATGAAGGACGGCGTCAAGGAGTTTCACCTGGTGGCTGAGCCGGTGGAACGCGAGATGTCGCCGGGCATGGTGGCGCGGCTATGGGGCTATAACGGACAGTCGCCGGGACCGACCATCGAAGCGGTTGAAGGTGACCGGGTGCGCATTTTCGTAACCAACCGGCTGCCCGAGCACACGGCGGTGCACTGGCACGGCCAGCTTCTGCCGTCCGGCATGGATGGTGTGAGCGGGCTCACTCAACCGCCGATCAAGCCGGGCAAGACGTTTGTCTACGAGTTCGAGCTGAAGAAGTCGGGCACCTTCATGTATCACTCGCACGGAGACGAGATGGTGCAGATGGCCATGGGCATGATGGGCATGTTCGTGGTGCATCCCAAGGATCCGAAGTTCATGCGGGTGGACCGGGACTTCCTGATCATGCTTAACGCCTTCGACATCGATCCCGGTTCCTACGTGCCCAAGGTCATGACCATGACCGACTTCAACCTGTGGTGCTGGAACAGCCGTATCTATCCGGGCATCGATCCGCTGGTGGTGAACAAGAACGACCGGGTGAGGGTGCGTGTCGGCAACCTGACAATGACCAATCACCCGATCCACATGCATGGTTACGACTTCGAGGTGACCGGCACGGATGGAGGCTGGGTGCCAAAGGAAGCGCGCTGGCCGGAAGTGACCATCGACATTCCTGTGGGTGCGATGCGTGCCTACGAGTTTGATGCGATCTATGAGGGTGACTGGGCAATCCACTGCCACAAGTCGCATCACACGATGAATGCGATGGGTCATGACGTGCCGACACAGATCGGCATCGAACCCAGAAGTCACATGAAGAAGGTGCGCCGGGTGCAACCGGAGTTCATGGCCATGGGCCATGCCGGTATGGGCGAGATGGGCTCGATGGAAATGCCGCTGCCGGACAACACCATACCGATGATGACCGGCTGGGCGCAATTTGGCCCGGTCGAGATGGGTGGGATGTTTTCCGTGGTCAAGGTGCGAGACGGGCTGGCGGCGGACGATTACAACGATCCCGGCTGGTTCAAGCACCCGGAAGGAACCGTTGCCTACGAGTGGACAGGCGACGTGCCCAAACCGGCCCGTGCCAAGGATGCCCAAACCCAACATCCGGTGCGTCACGCATCGGCGAATATCAAGTCTGACTGACATTCAAACCTGAAAGGAAACATCACATGAAAATCGTCAAGACAATTGCTTTTGCAGCCGGCCTCCTGATCAGTGCCACCTCGGCATTTGCCGAAGAGGTGACATGGACCAAGGGAGAAGTGGTAAAGGTTGACCTTGCCCAGTCGAAGGTCACGGTCAAGCACGAGGAGATCAAGAACCTCGACATGCCCAGCATGACCATGGTGTTCTTCGCACCTGAAAAATCGGTCATTGAAGGGCTGAAGAAGGGTGACAAGAAAGAGTTCGAGTTCGGCGACATGAACGGCCGGATGGTCGTGAAGCAGGTGAAGTAATCAGCCAGGCGGCGCGGCCAGCCATCACTGTCCGCCCGCCGCACCTTTTTGCTCCAAAGAGCCAGCCCACCCACAACAATCAGAGGATCAAATGAAATTCATCACACGCGGCATTGCTGCCGTTCTGGTCGCCGGGACTGTTTCCGGCATTGCAATTGCCCACGACGGGGCCACCGGCATGGTCATGCAGCGCATGGAAGCGATGAAGGAAATCAGCGCCAGCATGAAACTGATTGGCGCGATGGTGAAGGGCGAAAGCGCCTTTGACGCCGCAAAGGTTGAAGAGGCGGCCAAGGTTGTCGCCGGACATGCCAAGCACATCGGTCACATGTTCCCGGAAGGATCGCTCGACAAGCCGACCGAGGCGTTGCCGGTGATCTGGACGCGGTGGGACGACTTCACGCGGATCGGCAAGCAGATGGAGACCTCTGCGCTGGCGCTGGCGGACGCTGCGAAATCGGCAAGCTCGGCAAAGGACATCCTGCCCCAGCTGGGCGAAGTGGGCAAAACCTGCAAGTCCTGCCACCAGGACTTCAGGCTGGCAAAGTAAGCCGGCGGACTGAGCGCAGCTACAGGATCTGGCTGAGGAATTCGCGGGTGCGCGGGTCTTTCGCCTTCTTGAAGAAGGTGGCGGGTGGCCCGTGCTCCACGATCACCCCACGGTCGGTGAAGTAGATATGGTCGGCTATTTCGCGGGCAAAGCCCATTTCGTGGGTCACCAGAATGCAGGTCATGCCTTCGGCGGCGAGGTCCTTGATGGTGACCAGCACTTCCTTCACGGTTTCGGGGTCCAGCGCGGCTGTGACTTCGTCGAACAGCATCACGTCCGGGTTCATGGCCAGTGAGCGGGCAATGGCGACGCGCTGTTGCTGGCCGCCCGACAACTCGCCCGGATAGCTGTTTTCCTTGCCTTCGAGCCGGACCTTCTTGATCAGGGTGCGGGCGCGCTTCTCGACCTCGTCGGGGTTCTGCTTGAGCACCAGCAACGGTGCCATCATGACGTTTTCCAGCGCGGTCTTGTGCGGGAACAGATTGTACTGCTGGAACACCATGCCGACCTTCTTGCGAAGCGCCAGCTTGTCGAGATTGGGAGCGTTGACTTCCTGTCCCTCGACCTTGATGGAGCCGGACTGGATGTCATTGAGCGCATTGATACAGCGGATCAGCGTTGACTTGCCCGAGCCGGACGGGCCGATGATGCAGATCACCTCGCCTTTCATGACGTCGAACGATACGCCTTTCAGCACTTCAAGATCGCCGAAGGACTTGTGCACGTCCTTGATCGAGATGATGGGCTGGTCAGGGGTCCAGGTTTCGGTCATCGGTCGGGGTCCTAGAGTTTGACGGCGTACTTGCGTTCCAGCGCGATGGTCCAGCGCGCGATGGGGTAGCAATAGACAAAGAAGATCACCAGGCAGAAGCCGTAGAACGGCACCAGCAGTTCCGGGCGGCCGTTTTCGGCAGCCATGGCCTGGCGTGACAGGGTGACGATTTCCTCGACGCCAAGCAGCGAAACCAGCGGGGTTGCCATGGTGAGGATGGCGTACCAGTTCATCCACGGCGGGATCATGCGCTTGATGCATTGCGGCAGGATGATGCGCCACAAGGTCTGCTGGCGCGAGTAGGCGAGGGACTCGGCTGCCTCCCACTGGCCGTTGGGCACGGAGTTGATGGCGCCGCGTACAACCTCGGAAATGTTGGCCATGATGGGCAGTGCCAGGCCGAACACCGCTTTCATCCAGTCCGGAATGGGGATGACGGCGAAGCCGAGATTGAGCTGGAACGGGAAGGCCAGCATGACGATGAACAGCAGGACCAGCCAGGGCGAGTTGCGGAAGGTCTGGGTGATCAGCCAGGCGGGGCGCGAGATCGCGGGATTGGGCGAGATCTGCATCAGCCCCAGGACAACGCCAGTGATTGTGCCAAGCGCCATCGTGACCACGGAAATGAGGATGTTGAACGCAAAGCCCTGAAACACGAGGAACGGCAACCAGCGCACCAGCGCGGTAAAGGCGTCGCCGATGGTGTAATCGACCGATTGGGCATAGGCGATGGCGGGCCACATCATGAAGGCGAAGGCGAGCCCCGCCGGCAGCCACCATGGCAGGTTTGCAACAAAGCGGGCGAAGCCGAGGTCGTCCGCCTTGCCTGCGGCGGTGGCATTGAAGGGTTTGAGGACGGCAAGGTCGGTGCGGGCAGGGGCATCGAGCCCCGGGATGGCCGTGCGGCGGGTCATGTCACGCACTCCCGTAACCGGGGATGCGCATGTGGCGCTCCCACTTGTTCATGCCCATCACCAGAAGGCCGACCAGCACGATGTAGACGATGAACATCAGCACCATGCAGGCATTCTGGGCGGTTGAGTAATCGTTGTAGATGGAGACCAGCTGGTAGAGCAGTTCCGGCACGGCAATGACGATCGCCTGGGTGGTGGTCTTGACCAGGTTGACGAGGTTGTTGTTGAGCGCCGGCAGTGACACGCGCAAGGCCAGCGGAAACACCACGTAGCGGTAAATCTGCAGGCGGTTCATGCCGAGTGCGTCGGCGGCTTCCTTGGTGGAATCCGGTACGGCTTCGATGCCGGCCCGGAATATCTCGACGTTGAACGCGCCTGCGAAGAATGACAGCGAAAGGATGGCCCAGCCGACATTGGATATGATGGGGACCTCGAGCCAGCCGTCGGGTGAGTAGGTGGGGGTGAACTGGCCGAGCGCGAAGTAGAAGAACAGCAGCTGCACCAGGGGTGGGGTGTTGCGGAAGAACTGGATGTAGCCCTGCACGAAGAGCCTGAGCGGCTTGAAGGGAGAGCCCTGCGCCCATGCCCCGACAACGCCGATGATGACCGACAACACCACGCATACAATTGAGAGGTAAAGCGTGTAGTAGAGGCCTTCCATGACGCGGGCGAACTGCACCGGGTCATAGAAGTAGATGAAGTTCCACTTCGGGTGGGTTTCCGCCAATTCGCGGAAGAAATTCTGGAATGACTCCAGCATGCCCCTCGAGCCCCTCGAAAAAGTAGTGCCGGGAGCGGCGTGCGCTCCCGGCTGAACAGGCTGGTGTGATTAGCCTTCCTTGCCTTCGAGCCAGTCTTTCATGCGCTCTTTCTGGTCGGCGAGGAACTTGGTGGGCTTGATGCCCCACTTCTTCTCGAGTTCGATCAGCTTGCCGGAAGACAGCCAGTTGTACTGCATGCCGGACATGAACTGCCCAAAGACGCAATTTTCCTCAGCCTTTGGCACGGCCAGTGCCCACGGGTTGTCGTCTTCGGACTGGAGCGGCATTTCAAACTCGTCCCATTCGCCCGATGCAAGGTCGGAGCCGATGGACGAGTCGTCATACACCCAGGCTATGCACTTCTTGTCGCGCAGCGCCTGCTTGGCTTCGGAGTTGCCCTGGAAGGCGGTAATCTTTGCGCCATAACGCTCGGCGACGATCTTGTTGTAGAACGCGCCCTGCTTGCCGCACACCGGCTTGTCGCGCAGGTCTTCCCAGCTCTTCAGGCCGAGCGCCTTGGGCGACATGATGTTGGTGCCCGACGTGTAGTAATTGGGGCCGACGATGCCGACGATCTTGCGGCGGTCGGGGCGGTCGGACATGGTGGCGATCATCATGTCGATCTTGCCCTGCTCGAGAAACTGCATGCGGTTGGAGCTTTCCACCGGCACCAGTTCCAGTTCGACGCCCATTGTGTCGGCCACGTCCTGAGCCATGTCGGCTTCCATGCCAACGATCTTGCCGGACGGATCACGGAAACCCCAGGGCTTGTAGTCGGCCTTCACGCCGATGGTGATCTTGCCGGACGACATCACCTTCTTCCAGACGTCGTTGGTGCACTTGTCTGCAGCCAGCGCGGCGGTGGAGGCAACGGCGAGAACGGCGGTTGCCGCGATGCCGGATTTGAAAATTTTTGCGATCATTAAAGTCTCCCTGCAGGTTTGGCGAGAGTGCGAGATGCACCGCAAGCCCTTGAAAGATTGCAGAAGCTAGTCAAGACCAAAAGCCGGTTGAATGCAAATCGGCAGGTTTGAAACTTGTGACGGCACGGGTTGTGCCGGGTGCATGGCCGAAGCGCGGGCTGATGACTGAACCGGAGGGTTCAGCCCGCCGAAGCGGCGGTCGCGGGACTTGAAGTCCTGCACGGCGGCGGCGAGGTCTTCACCGGTAAAATCCGGCCACAGCTTCTTGCAGAAATGCAGCTCGGCGTAAGTTGCTTCCCACGGCAGGAAGCCGGACAGGCGCTGTTCGCCGGAGGTGCGGATGACGAGGTCAACATCGCGATAGCCGGACCCGGTGGCGAGATGCCGGCTGAACGATGCCTCGTCCACCTGGCCGGAGCGGACAGCGCGGCAGGCGGCTTCAAGAATGGCATGGCGGCCTGAATAGTCGATAGCGATGCGCACATTGAGGCGGCTGCCGCAAGCGGTGTCGCGCTCGACATTCTCAATGGCCCTAACCACCCGGGCAGGCAGGCGGTCGCGCCGGCCGATGACACTGAGGCGGACACCTGCGGCGATGAATGGCGCTGTCTCGCGCGCCACGTAGTGCTCGATAAGCCGCATCATGCCGTCGACTTCCGGCCTGGGGCGCTTCCAGTTATCCGACGAAAAGGCGAACAGGGTCAGCGTGTCGATACCCAGAAACGGGGCCATGGCCACGGTTCGGCGCACGGCCTCGACGCCGGCTTCGTGGCCTTGTGTGCGGGTGAGCCCGCGCAGCGTTCCCCAGCGGCCATTGCCGTCCATGATGATGCCGACATGCAGGCCGGCAGAGGTGGTTTCAGCGACTTTGTAGACAAGATTACTTTGCATTGTAAAGTTTCTAGATGTGGTTGTAGATCAATGGGTTGGAGTGAGTTTCTGGTGAGTTGAGTCAGGCGGGTTTGAGACTGCCTGGCGTAACGGACGGCTTTGTGTCTGATGCGCTTGCCGCGTTCTTCAGAACGCGTTCCAGCTCGTTCAGATAGGCCATGAACTTCTCACGGCCTTGCGGGGTGATGGCGCAGGTGGTGTGCGGGCGGTTGCCTTCAAACCCCTTGGTTACGGCAACCAGACCGGCCTCCTGCAGCACGCCGACATGACGTGACAGGTTGCCATCGGTTAGCGCGCACAGTGACTTGAGCTCGTTGAAGGCGAGACCTTTCGGGTGCGATATCAGCGAGGTCAGGATGGACAGCCGCGCCTTCTCGTGAATGACGCGATCGAGGCCTTCGAAGGCAAACGGGGCGTTACCGGTCATTGGCTGGATACTCCCCGTAGGCAAATTTGAGAACGGCGGCGAGCGCCAGCTGGCCGATGCCGAAGGGCAGGCCCATGATCCACGGATTGAGGGCCGGGGCATTGGCAGTGAGCATCACGACGACGGGGCCGGTGATCATGTACCAGCCGGCAACCCATCGTACTTCGCGGGGCAGGGTGCGCCCGGCGGCGAACAGGCCGAGCGCAACAAGCACCTGCCACAGGCCGGGCAGTATCCAAAGCACAGCCGGTGCGAAGGTCCAGATCACGGCAGTGAGCGCAATACCGGCAAACGCTGCGGGCAGGAACTGCTCAAGTGCATTGATCAGGATGGCATCGGCCAACCCGCCGTGCTGACGACGGGTGCGGGCAATAATCTCGACGGCTGACAGGCCGGTGGCTGCAATAGCCGTGATCACCCAGCTGGCGGTGAAGGCATAGGCCGTGACCGGTGGCGACACCCACGACTGAATGGCGGCAACTGCAAGCGCAAGAATGCCGGTGGCAGCCATGACAGCAGGGCCGAAGCCACGGAACATGGTGCCGGCGGCCAGTTGGCTCTTGATGTCGGATATGTCGGCCAGCGCGCGGTTGACGTCTTTCATCCCTGCCTCGCAAATAACTTTACAATGCAAAGTATATTGATCGCGTGCGCATGGCAAGAGGCAAATGGAATGAGCCACCATGGCGGGGGATGCCATGGTGGCTCGACATGCCCGGTCAGCGCCTGGCGACGGGAAGTAGGGCTGGCCGGGCAATCGGCGGTAGGTGTGATGAATGCCTGTGTGCTCAGGCCGGCTTGCACTGGTTGAACAAGGTCTCGGCCAGCTTTGCGGTTGCATAGTATTGCTGGCGGATTTCCTCCTCCTGCCTGAGCAGGTCCCTGGAGTGTTCAGAGAACACCTCGGTCAGTGCGGGAAGTTTTTCGGCCACCGGTTCGCTTTTCTCGATGGTATCGAGGATCTGGATCACGGTTTTTATGTCCATGCCAAGCGAACGCAGGTCGCGGGCGAGCTTCAGGCGGCGGACCTGGTCTGGTGTGAACAGGCGGGTGGTGCCGCGCCGCAGTGGTGTAACGATGCCGATTTCGGAATAGAACCGGACGGTGCGGGCGGTGACGCCGAGTTGTTTGGTGACAGCGTTGGTGGACAGCACGCGGGTCTGGTTGCTGGCATCGGGCCGGGTTGTTGTGGCATCTGCCATGACCTGCTTGATGGTGTCGAGAATGCAGGCTGGTTTCGTCATGTCATCTTTTCCCCGTTTGGTTGAGATGACACACCGGATGCGGGAAATGCCGCCGTTCAGTAAGTTTGTTACAGTGACAGTAAGTAACGTTACATTCAGATGTAACGCTAACGTGGTGTCAGCTGGTGCTGGCGGCCTCGAAGGCGGCAGCGAAGCCGGTTTCGAGCGCTTGCTGCAGGGCAGGCTCGAAGCGGCGATTGCGGATATAGCGCCGGGCGGCTTCGGTGCCGGTCATGCCATCGGCGCGCAGGCGGTTGACGATGGTTGTCAGCTGATCGCGCTCACCTGAAAGATGGGCCGAGATGGCGCGCATGATGTTGGCCGCGATGGAATGGGAAGGCGGCAGCAGTGACACGCTCTGCCTGAGTGCATCTGCGTTGCCGGTGCGTACGGCATCAAAAGCGGGAAGCAAGTGATACCAGCCGACGGGGCTGAGGGTCAGCTCCTGGGCGCGGCGGTTCTGCTCAAGGCCCTTTTGCCATTCGCCCAGATAGATGGCGCGCTTCATGCCATAGTTGGCGAGGGCGAAACTGTCATTGGGGCGAAGGTCAAGCGACTGTGTGCCGTATTTGTGGAAGCCGGTAACATCGCGTTCGAGTTGTTCGATTGCCAGCGTCATGGCGGCACCCAGCACCACCGGATTGGTTGGCTCCAGTGCCAGTGCCTTGCTGACTGCCGCAGACGCATCGGCCCAGGAATCAGCGCCGTCTCGCGGGTTGCGGCCATA
>JAWVYF010000072.1:0-11253 GCA_033722845.1 Anderseniella sp.
ACGCGATAAGGGCAAACGGCAGCGCGTTGCCAATACATGCGGTAGCCGCCATCATCGCCCACATCTGCCGGTCCGCGGGCAGCCGCTTGCCACGCAGCACCATCACCAGCAACAGGAACGACGCTGCCAGCACCAGCCGGACTGCCGTCAGCGTTACCGGCGGCACTTCGGCCACGCCCACCTTGCTGAACACGAACGACGACCCCCAGATCGCCGCCAGCAACAGCAGCACTCCGTAGTCTCCGGCACCCGGCAATTGCCTGGTCTCGCTCATCAAGGTTCACCGCAGCCGCAGGCGGACCAGCTTACACCAGCACCGCGCCTTCCTTGCCGATGGCCGAGCCGACTTCCTCGTCCGACACATCTTCGCCGAGCAGCATCTCGTTGTGTGCCTTGCCGGACGGGATCATCGGGAAACAGTTGGCGAGGTTGGCCACGACGCAATCGAAGATCACCGGACCTGGCGTCTCGATCATCTTCATGATCGCATCGTCCAACTCGCCAGGCTTGTTGCAACGGATGCCGGTACCGCCATAGGCTTCTGCCAGTTTGACGAAGTCCGGCATTGCGTCCGTATAGGAGTTCGACAGCCGGTTTCCATGCAGCAGCTGCTGCCACTGGCGCACCATGCCCATATAGTGATTGTTGAGGATGAAAATCTTCATCGGCAGATTGTACTGAACCGCTGTCGACATCTCCTGGATAACCATCTGCACGGACGCATCACCGGCAATGTCGATGACCAGTGCATCCGGATGCGCCACCTGCACACCAAGTGCTGCAGGCAGGCCATAGCCCATGGTGCCCAGTCCGCCGGATGTCATCCAGCGGTTCGGCTCCTCGAAATGATAGAACTGCGCCGCCCACATCTGGTGCTGACCCACTTCGGTCGTGATGTAGGTGTCACGGTCCTTGGTCAGTTCGTACAGCCGCTCAATGGCGTACTGCGGCATGATCACGTCCTTGTTGCCGCGATACTTCAGGCAGTCCACCGAGCGCCAGCCCTCAATCTCGGCCCACCAGCTTTTCAGCGCCGCCTCATCCGGCTTGGCCTTGCGCGCTTTCCACGAGCGGATCATCTGCGCCATCACTGTTCCGACATCGCCGACAATCGGGATATTCACCTTGATCGTCTTGTTGATCGAAGAGGGATCGATATCCACGTGGATCTTCTTCGAGCCCGGCGAGAACGCATCGGTTCTGCCGGTGATGCGATCATCGAAGCGCGCGCCGAGGCAGATCATCACGTCGCAATCATGCATCGCCATGTTGGCTTCGTATGTGCCGTGCATGCCCAGCATGCCGAGCCATTGCCTGTCCGATGCCGGATAGCTGCCCAACCCCATCAGCGTCGAGGTGATCGGATAACCGGTCATGCGCACCAGCTGGCGTAACAGGTTGGAGGCTTCCGGTCCGGAATTGATCACCCCGCCGCCGGTATAGAAGACCGGCTTCTTTGCGTTGATCATCAACTCGACAGCAGCCTCGATGGCAGCGGCATCGCCCTCCATTTGCGGCTTGTAGGTCTTGTGCTCAATGTTGGCCGGACCGGTATAGGGACCAGTGGCAAACTGGACATCCTTCGGAATATCGACCACGACAGGACCAGGCCGGCCATGGGTGGCCACATAGAAGGCTTCATGCAGGATGCGGGCAAGGTCATCCACCGATTTCACCAGGTAGTTGTGCTTGGTGCACGGCCGGGTGATGCCGACAGTATCGCACTCCTGAAACGCATCATTGCCGATCAGGTGCGTCGGCACCTGGCCGGTGATGCAAACCATCGGGATCGAATCCATCAGCGCATCGGTGAGGCCCGTAACGGCATTGGTGGCGCCAGGACCAGACGTAACCAGGACCACGCCGCACTTGCCCGTCGAGCGTGCATAGCCTTCAGCCGCGTGTGTTGCACCCTGCTCGTGGCGCACCAGGATGTGCTCGACATCTTCCTGCTGGAAAATTTCATCATAGATCGGCAGCACCGCTCCACCCGGATATCCGAATATGTGCTCCACTCCCTGATCCTTGAGCGCGCGCAGCACGATTTCAGCCCCGGTCATCATCTCGGTTTCTTTGGCGTTTGCATCCATCTGCTTTTTTCCGGCTTGCATGTTCATCTTCTGCACTTCTCTTTAAGCGGGGTTAGGCCAATAAAAAAGGCCCCCGAGGGAGCCATTTTCGCGCACCACCTTATTCAGGCCAGTTGTCAGGCTGGCCCGGCGGTGCGCGGTCGTACTACAAGAATGCTTCTGTTCATGGGCGCGCACCATAAGTGCAACGGCAAAGCCCCGTCAACACGTTTCGTGCTGGCGGGGCTCTGAAGTCATTGTTTGCACCTTTGGCGAAGGCTCAGTTTGGCTGGCAGAAGTACTTCACGCCATCGTAGCCGGTATAGGTGCCGGTGCGCGGATTGAACGAGCGGTAGCGCTCGGTGCACCAGTCGAACCAGGCATCAGTCCACGGCTCGATGGGGCCTGAGCGGTAAACCGGCTCAGGCGCGCGGGCACGCACCGGTTCATAGCGTTCCATGCAATCTTCATAGGCGTTGTCATAAATGCGCTGCCATTTCGGGCCTGAGCCCAGCGCACCACCGACCGCGCCAGTCGACCCGCCAATGATGGCGCCACGGCCGGCACCCTTGCCGCCGCCAAGAACTCCACCGATGATGGCACCTACGGCGGCACCACCAATCCCTGAGCCAAGTGCCGCCTCGCCGCGGTTCATCCGGCTGTCGGCAATGCGCTTGGCTTCGCGATGGCAACGCTGCTCCTGTGCGTGCGCACTGTCTACACTGGTGGCAACGACACCGGCACCCAGCGCCGCGGCCAAAGCCAGGCTCAACATTCTTGAAATCATCTGTCCGGCTCCTTCAACCGAAAACACCCTCTTCCGCGCCCGGAATTACTCTCATTCTATGGCCGGATTGTGAGCGATCGGTTAACGAACCCCTAATTTTCCAGCGGCCAGATCGGGCGTGGAATACGGGTATAATTGAGCTCGGCCAGACGCATCGAGGCGATGCCTCCGGCGTCCACCAGTAGCGTGTCGCGTGCAATCGGCTCATAGGCCGCCTTGAAGTGATTGCGGCTCTTGAGGCCGATGGTGGTGAGGCTCTCCGGATCAATTCCCACTGAGCGGAACACGTTCAAATCCATCACCGCAGTCGGCACAGACGAGATAATGACCTGCACCGGGCCAATGCGTACGACTGCCGCCGGCCCCATCGAAAACCGTACCCCCTTCCACATCGGTCCGGCGCAGACAAACTCGCCATCCGACAGACGCAATACCTGCGCATCTGCTTCCAATGGCGGAGTGAGTTCAGGCGCCCCCTTGCCCCCCAGCTTCAGCCGGACCGTCGCACCCACGCCTGCGGCCTGACATTCAGCGACGCTGTCAGGGTCGCTGATCGTTGCAAACGCAGCATTGTCCAGACCTGCCTCGACCATCGCCCGCAGCAGATTGGGGCTGTCCCCATAGGCCCCGCCCGCCGGGTTGTCGGCAAAGTCTGCCAGCACCAGCGGCTTGTCCCCCGGCTGCCCCCTGCGTGCGAGTGCCATCGCTTCGTCAGGCCGGGCAAATTCCAGCTGCGTGTCATGACGAGAGCGCCAAAGCGCCTGCATCAGCTCTTCTGCAGCAACCTTTCCTGCAGCCTCGTCGGTTGCCGTCACCACAACGTTTGGACCGATGTCGGCCACGTCCGACCAGGGGAAGCCGATCTGAAGCGACGCGCACACGATGCCGGGCCGGGTCTCGACCTCATCCGCCAGGCGCAACAGGGCCGGCATCGGCTGGCCCTCAGCCGTCTGGCCGTGGTTGGCCGCATCCATCATGGGCTGGCGTGCATGGACCAGCTTCGGCCTGGGCGCGCCGTCGAATATATCCTGCAGCAGCCGCGCCATGTGGAGCGCGCGTTCACGCTGGTCCACATGAGGATAGGTGCGGTAGCACATCATCAGGTCGGCGGCGTCCACCATGTCCGGCGATACGTTGGCATGCATGTCCAGCGTGACCGCCACCAGCGGGTCTGGCCCGGCCAGCGCGCGCACCTCTCCCAGCAGTTCACCTTCCGCATCGAGGCTGGTTTGCGTCACCATCGAACCATGCAGCACCAGCACAATCGCATCGAACCGCTCACCGCGCTTCAGCGGGCCGGTGATCAGTTGCTTGACCAGCGCCCAGTCATCCGCCGCCATGGGGCCGGACGGACTTGCCGATGCTGCCAGCGGTACAACCATGTCCCAGCCATGGCGCTGGGCCGCTTCGAGAAAGCCCGCAATCTCGGTGTTGGTGTCTGCCAGCACCCTCGCCTGCTCCAGCCCTTCGTGCCAGTAGCGGGTCTCGAAATCGGCTTTCACCGTCGCGATGCGGTTGAAGGTATTCGTCTCGTGCATGATCTCGGCAAGCAGAACGCGCGTCATCTAACCGCCTCCTCACACGACGAAACCAACCCGCTGAGATCGTGCCAGCCGATACGGGTGTCCGGCGCATCGCCACCGGCAAACTTGTCGGTGCCATGCGCATCGGCTATCCCACCCAGCCGCGTATAAAATCTCACAGCGGCTTCGTTGTCATCAAACACCCACAAACACAGGCTGGAGCCTCCCGCCTCCATCACCTGCCGCGCGAGGTCTCCCATGAGGGCGCGCCCCAGTCCACGGCCTTTGGTGTCCGGCAACAGGTGCAGATGCTCAAGCGTGTAGTCATAGCCTTCATCCTGACCAGTCTTGAGTGCGCTGAACCCGATCGCCTTGCCGTCCTCGCTCAACACCCGGACAATGGCATAGTCACCATGCGCCATGGCCGCGCGCCAGTACGCCAGTCGCTCCGGGCCAACCTCATCGCGCAGGTACGCGTCAGGCAGGATACCGCGATACGTCGCCTGCCAGCTTGCCGCGTGCAAACCGGCAATGGACTCCGCATCTGCAGCACAGGCGTCGCGGATATCAGACATCGAGCAACGCCCCGACCGCCTGCTTGCGCCGCTCAACGACCGGCCAGTCGGCCATCTGGTTGCGGATCCAGGTCATTTGCCGCTTGGCATAATTGCGGGTCTGGCGCTGGGCCAGGGCAACAGCGTCCTGTTCGCTCAATCGGCCCTCCAGAAAGTCTGCAAGCGGCTTCACGCCAATCGCCTTCATGACCGGCAACTCCGGCGCCAGCCCCTTGGCCAGCAGGGCCTTCACCTCGTCCACTGCACCACGCGCCATCATGGTCGCAAACCGGGCGTCGCACACGGCATAAAGCTCATCTCGTGGCGGCACCAGCGCAAGGCGGCGCACATCCGCCCCCTTCAGGATTGAAGTCTTGCGTGCCGCTGCAAAATGCGCCGACAGCGGCTTGCCGGTGGCCTCAAGCACCTCCAGCGCCCGGACGATGCGCTGGCTGTCTGAGGGCACAAGCCGCGCGGCTTCTTGTGGCGCCAACCGGGCCAGTTCCTGGTGCAAGGCCGGCGCACCCTCTGCCTTCAGCCGCTCACGCCAGGCCGTGCGAACGGCCACCGGAATTGGCGGCACTGGCGACAAGCCATCTTCCAGCACCTTGAAGTAAAGCCCTGTACCGCCCGTCACCACCGGCACCATGCCTTGCAACCACGCCGCCTCCATCTCGGAGCGCGCAGCCTCCAGCCAGCGTCCGGCCGACCACGCCTCTTCGCCGGGCACCACCCCGTAGAGCCGGTGCGGGACAGCGCGCTCATCTGCTTCCGTCGGTCTCGATGTCAGTATGGCAAGGTCGGCATAAAGCTGCATGGCGTCGGCATTGATCACCACGCCATTCATTTCCGCCGCCACCTTCATCGCAACGGCTGACTTGCCGCTTGCCGTGGGGCCTGCAATAAGAACCGCGATTCTGTTGAAAGATGCATCCATGTCCCTTCTCCTATCGCTGATTGCTGATCCGCAAAAGGCCCCACTCACACAAGACCATGTGGAAACCGCCCGCGCCGCGGCAGTGGCGTTGGGCGCAAACGCTGGCGAAGGACGCTGGCTGAGCCCGCGCGAGGCCTGGTCCTGCCCCGTCGACAACATCGCTCCAACCTCTGTCAGCGCACTTCGCATGCGCCTTTCAGATGCTGCTGTCGACCTGAACCTCGTCGCTGCAACAGGCGTTCGCCCGGTTCTGGTGGCCGACATGGATTCCACCATGATCGAGCAGGAATGCATTGACGAGCTGGCCGACGTTGCCGGTGCCGGCGAAAGGGTGCGGGCCATCACCGCGCGCGCCATGAACGGCGAGCTTGCGTTCGAAGACGCCCTGCGCGAACGCGTGGGCACCCTGCAAGGTCTCCCCGCACAGATCATTGACGAGGTCATCGCCACGCGCATCACCTTCATGCCCGGCGGGCCTGAGCTTATCGCCACCATGCGCCAGCGCGGCGCTCATTGTGCGCTCATTTCCGGTGGCTTCACGCACTTCACACAGCACGTTGCAACGTCACTGGGCTTTCACGAGCATCAGGCCAACCAGCTGCTCGAGGAAGACGGCAAGCTGACCGGACTGGTAGGTGAACCCATCCTCGGCCGCGATGCAAAAGTGGCCGCCCTTACCCGCATCTGCAGCGCGCTGAGCGTACCCGCCGGCTCAGCGATCACCATCGGAGACGGCGCAAATGACGTGCCAATGCTGCAGGCTGCGGGCCTCGGCGTGGCGCTGCATGCAAAGCCTGCCGTGCGCCAACAGGTCGGCGTGCAGGTCAATCATGGCAATCTGACTGCCATCCTGTTTCTGCAGGGCATTGCCCGCAACGAATTTGCCGCGCCCCACAGCTGAGTGAGACGCGGCAATCGCTTCGTGCTTCGTATGGCGCGCGGCGAGACGCGCCTTTGGTGTTACTCCTTGGCGTCCAGACGCAGCGCCATGAAGTGCGGATCGAAATTGCGCTGCGCGCGAAGCACCAGCATCAGGATCGAGCTGTCCCCAGCCTTCTGCGCCGCTTCGACGGCCCTGGCCACATCCTCCGGCTTTTCAGCCTTGGTGTCGCCCACCTCGGCAATGACATCGCCGGGACGCAACTGCTTGTCCGCCGCCGGGCCATCGGCCGCCACTTCGGACACGATCACACCATTGACCTTTTCCGGCACCTTGAACTTGGTGCGCAGCTCGTCGGTCAGTTCCTCGACCGACATGCCAAGAGCCTTGACTTCAGCCGTGCCGGACGCTTCTGCCGCCTTCTTTTCCGAGGCTGCCACCAGTTTCTCGCCCGTTTCGAGCCGGCCCAGCTTGACCGTAATGTCCATCGGCTTGCCCTTGCGCAGGATGCCGACCTTCACTTCGGTGTCAGGCGCCAGGTTGCCAACTGCACGCGACAGCGCACGGCTGTCTTCCATGTCCTTGCCATCGACCGAGACGATCACGTCACCTGCCTGGATGCCAGCGGTCTCCGCCGGGCTGGTCGCCGTGACATCGGCCACGAGAGCGCCCTTGGCTTCCGAAAGACCGAGGCTTTCAGCCAGGTCATCGGTGACATTCTGAATGCGCACACCAAGCCAGCCGCGGCGCGTTTCACCAAACCTGATCAGCTGGTCAATGACATTACGCGCGGTATCGCTCGGCACTGAGAAGCCAATACCGATTGAGCCACCGGTCGGCGAAATGATTGCGGTGTTGACGCCAACCACATTGCCATTCATGTCGAATAGCGGACCGCCGGAATTTCCCCGGTTGATGGCCGCATCGGTCTGGATGAAATCGTCATAGGGTCCGGCGTTGATGTTCCGGTTCATCGCCGACACGATGCCCAGCGTAACCGTACCACCCAGGCCAAACGGGTTACCGATGGCCATCACCCAGTCGCCAACACGCAAGGAAGAAGAATCACCCCAGTTGACCGAAGGAAGCGGCTGATCAGATTCGACCTTGAGCACGGCCAGGTCGGTCTTCTTGTCGGTGCCCTTCAGCTCGGCTTTCAGCCGCTTGCCATCGGGAAAGATCACTTCGATCTCGTCCGCACCGTCAATCACGTGATTGTTGGTGATCACGATGCCGGACGCATCGATCACAAAGCCCGAGCCAAGCGAGTTGGCGTTGCGCGGCTGGTTGCGGTTCTGACCCTGCTGCTGGCGCTTGAAGAACTCTTCGAAGAATTCGCGGAACGGCGTGCCTTCCGGCACTTGCGGCATCGGCACACCTTCGCTCTGCTCTACCTTCTGGCGGGTGGAGATGTTGACCACCGCCGGCGACAGCCGGTCAGCCAGATCAGCGACGGAAGCCGGGCCTTGCTGTGCATGGGCAAGCCGTGCGCCCACTGTCCACATTGCCGCCAGCAGCACCATCAGTATGGTGGCGCGAAAAACCATCGTCGCAACCGCCTGTGCATGATCTGCCGCGATTGCCTTCGCCCGTGCTCTTGAGTGAGGTCTCATATGATCAACCCGTCTCCCGTTGGTATGCGGCCGGACCACCGGCCTTTGGACAATTTGTGATCTGCGATGATGGCCATCCTGTGATGCAATGCGCAAGCGCCGTGTTGCGCGCGCCGTCACAATGGCGTGACCTCGCCACGCCTAGCCACCCATCACGCTGCGGCCCAGCCAGACGATGCCGACGCCGGCCGCAATGGCGACGATCCCGGCCATGCGCAATGTCTCGTCAGGAATCTGACCCGCCAACTCCGCAAGCGACTTCAACCGCCCCGGTGCCACGGCGTAGAGCAGCCCCTCGATCACGAGGACCAGCCCTATCGCCGTTACCAGTTCGCTCATTCGCTCAGCGCGGCGCGCCGGACTGCTGGGTGCCGAAGTACTGGAAGAACTCCGAATCCGGCTGCAGCACGAGCGTGGTACCGCTGTCGGCCAGAGACTTCGCATAGGCCTGCATCGACCGGTAGAATGCGAAGAATTCCGGATCCTGCTGGAACGCTTCGGCGAATGTGGCATTACGCTTGGCATCGCCCTGACCACGCAGGATCTCCGCTTCACGCTGCGCCTTGGAGACCAGCTCCACCGCCTGACGGTCAGCCTCGGCCTTGATGCGGGTAGCCTGCGCCTCACCAACCGCACGCAACTGCGCCGCTTCGGCGAAGCGCTCTGCATTCATGCGCGCGTAGGTATCTTGAAGCACCTGCTGCAAAAGGTCGGTACGGCGGATTTTCACATCCACCACCTCAATGCCCAGTGCCTCGGCCTCGGCGCGCACCTGGTCACGGATTTCGCGCATCATGGCTGCTCGGTCCTTGGACAGGGCTGCATCGAACGAGCGCTCGCCATAGGTCCGGCGCAGTGCGGCATCGAGCCGGGTTTCAATTCGGTTGCGGGCACGGTCCAGCGACGCGCCCACGGTTTCGCGGAACCGGCGCGGGTTGTTCACGCGGATCATCGTCACCGTGTCAACCACATAGCGGCGGCTGTCTTCCACCTGAACTTCCTTGTTCGGGCTTTCGAAGAACACGATACGGTCCTCGATCTTGTCGACTTCCTGAATGAACGGAGTCTTGAAGTAGAGACCGGGCTCGCTGATCTCGCGCTGGATTTCACCAAGCTGGGTAACAAGCGCCTTTTCACGCTCGTCGACAATGAACATCGCCTGCCAGAGCACAAAAGCCGCAGCGGCAACGACGATAAGTCCGATGGATTTGAACGCACCCATTACTGGTTACCTCCGGAAGACTGCTGCTGCTGACGTTTCTGAATTTCGGGCAATGGCAGATACGGCACCACGCCCGAGCCGCCCTGTCCGCCGGCATTGCCCTCGACAATGACCTTGTTCGACTTGCTCATGACGTCTTCCATCATTTCCAGGAAGAGCCGCTTGCGGGTCACGTCCTTGGCCTTGGCATATTCCGCATAGATGGACTTGAAGCGCTCTGCTTCACCTTCCGCCTCGTTGACGATACGCGCAGAGTAACCCTTGGCATCCTCGACAATCTTGGATGCTTCACCGCGCGCAGAGCCCAGCACCCTGTTGCGGTACTGCTCAGCTTCACGGATGAACTGGTTCTGGTTCTGCTCGGCCCGCTGGACTTCTTCGAACGCGTCACTCACCTCCTGCGGCGGCTGCGCGTTGTTCAGCTGGATACCAAGAATGGATATGCCGGCGTCATAGCTGTCGAGCGCCTGCTGCACCAGGTCGCGAACCTGCTGCTGGGCGATGGAACGGCCACGCGTCCGGATTTCTTCAGCCGGGGTACGGCCAACGATCTCGCGCATCGCGCTTTCCGTCACCGTCTGCACCAGCTTTTCCTGTTCGCGGATATTGAAGAGGAACTTCTGCGGTTCGGCAATTTTCCACTGAACCGTGTAATCGACATTCACCAGGTTCTGGTCACCGGCCAACATCAGCCCCTGCTCGCGCGTTTCACTACCCAGGTTGATCTGGTTGACCGCCTCGACCGGCAGCACCTCGATGGTCTCGACAGGCCAGGCTGCGAACTGCAGGCCCGGCGCAACCGTGCGATTGAACTCGCCAAGGCGAAGTACGACGCCTTGCTCGTCAGCCTCGATCGTGTGGAAACTGTTGAATGCCCACAGCGCGCCCAGCGCAATCAGCCCGATGATCCATGGGCTCTTGCCGCCGCCACCTTGTGGCAGAACCGTTTTCAAACGGTCCTGACCCTTGCGGATAAGGTCTTCCAGATCAGGTGGGGTGCCCGGTCCGCCGCTACGGCCACCGCCGCCGCCTCCGCCAGAAGGCCCCTGACCCCACGGCCCGTTACCGCCGCCTTGCGTATTCCATGGCATGTGTCGAGTTGTTCCCTCAGTAGGGGCAGCGAGACACGCTGCCCGGAATCCATACAGTCGCTGAGATGCTCATATAGGCAACCGCTGGCCACAAGTCCATGCAGCAGCCATTAATTTCAGGCAATCAATCCTGTTATCCGTTCAATGCCTTGGCGTGCCATGCCAGGTGGTCGCCAATGAAAGTCGCAATGAAATAGTACGAGTGGTCGTATCCAGGTTGCATCCGCAGCGTCAGTGGATGGCTGGCATCAGCACACGCCTTCTCGATCAGTTCGGGCTTGAGCTGCTCTTTCAGAAAATCATCCGCCCCGCCCTGGTCAATCAGCAACGGCAGCTTCTCCTGTGCCTGGCCGATCAGCGCACATGCATCGTGAGCAGCCCAGGCGGCCTTGTCGTCACCCAGATAGCCGCCCAATGCCTTGTGGCCCCACGGGCAGTTCATCGGCGAAACAATGGGTGAGAACGCCGAGACAGACTTGTACCGGCCCGGATTCTTCAACGCGATGGTGAGCGCGCCATGCCCGCCCATCGAGTGACCGGAAATCGACTGCCGGTCCATGTCCACGTCAAAGTTTGC
>JAWVYF010000073.1:0-11249 GCA_033722845.1 Anderseniella sp.
ACGCGTTGCTAACCATGCCTGTTTACCTTGGCGCCGTAATCAAGCGGCACTATCCGGAAATGTTTTCCGGCAAGGCCAAGTCGAGTGGGTTGTCAGGCGTATGAAATATCTTGCTCCATTGCTGTCCGGTTTGCTGCTGGCAGGCTGTGCTGAAACCTGGGATGATACCCTGCCCGGCACCCCCGCCGGCGGCACAGGTCTTATGGCCAATGGGGAGGTCGCTTCCTACCCGCAGTTCACCGCCTCTATCCCGCAGCAACCCGCCTACAACCAAAAAGGCACGGTGCAGCCATTCGGACCCAGTGGCGAGGTTGCCAGTTATGAGTTCTCGCAAGGCTATCGTGTCGGCACGGGCGACCGGCTCACCATCCGCGTTCTCGGCCAGCAGGATCTCACCGGTGATTATATTGTCGATGCCTCAGGCAACATCTCCATGCCGCTGGTACGCAGCCTGCCAGTTGCAGGCCGCTCTACCGCGGAAATAGAAACGCAGATCACCGACCGGCTCAAACAGGGTTTCCTGCGAAACCCGAGTGTGTCGGTACAGCTGGCCATCGCTCGCCCATTTTACATCATGGGTCAGGTAAACCAGAGCGGCAGCTTCTCTTATCGTCCGGGAATGACAGCGCAGAACGCCATTGCGATGGCCGGTGGCTTCTCACCGCGTGCAGACCAGACCTCTGTGCTGGTTACCCGGCGGCTGGTGAACGGAACCAAGACCCAACGCGTGCCAGTCACCACGCAGCTTCACCCCGGCGACGTTGTGTTTGTTCGCGAGCGCTGGTTCTAAGTGTTGATGATTAGCCGGCGGCCCTCATGAAGGTACTGCAAGTTTTTCGAGCGCCGGTTGGAGGACTGTTCAGGCATGTCCGCGACCTCGCTCGAGGACTGAACGACCTCGGTCATGAGGTCGGCGTGGTGTGCGATTCATCGACCGGCGACGAACTGGCAGAACAACGCCTCAGCGATCTTGAAACACACTGCAAGCTGGGTGTTACCAGAGTAAAGATGTCGCGCATGCCTGGGCCGGGCGACCTGTCTACGGCAAGCAAGGTTGTTTCTGCTGCGTCGTCCCTGCAACCAGACATTGTTCATGGTCACGGCGCCAAGGGCGGAGCCTATGCGAGGCTTGCTGCTTCCCGCATGGGTGCAAAATCCGTGTACACGCCACACGGCGGCGCACTTCACTACAAGTGGGCGTCTGCGCAAGGCTTTGCCTTCCTGACCGCCGAGAAGCTTCTGTTGCGCAAAACCAGCGGGCTGGTGTTTGTCTGTGATTACGAGCGCCAGGCTTTTGACGGCAAGGTCGGTCTGGGCCACGTGGCCAACGTGGTGGCACACAATGGTCTGTGGGACGAGGAGTTTGAACCGGTCGAGTTGCAGCAGGACTGCCCGGACATTCTGTTTGTCGGGGAATTGCGCGCCCTCAAAGGTGTTGATGAATTGCTGGATGCCCTCGCCATTCTTAATCGGGACATGCCAGTCCGGGCGACCATTACGGGAGCCGGCCCTGATGCAGAGCTCTTCAAGGCAAGAGCGGAAAACCTTGGACTGAGCCCGTTGGTCAACTTTACAGGTGCCCTGCCCGCCCGGGAGGCGTTTGCCAAAGGATGGCTCATGGTCATTCCTTCACGGGCAGAATCGTTCCCCTATATCGTGCTTGAGACAGTGGCCGCCGCAAAACCCATTCTGGCGACAATGGTCGGCGGCATTGCTGAGGTCTTGCCGGACCACCGGCTTCTGCCACCGAATGATGCCGCACTCCTCGCAGCACGGATCAAACAGGCCTTGTCTGACCGGGACGGCGAACAGCAGCTTGCAAACGAGCTTGCTGCGAGGTTCCGCCAACAGCTTTCAGCCTCGGCCATGTCGCGCAAGATTGCGGATTTCTATACGTCGCTCGCGCGTTAACAAACCGTTAACCACGTCCTTCAATTGAAATCCCAGATTCCGCTGCATGGCCTGCGACTTGCTCTGATCAGCTGCAGAAGTTCCCGCGGGAACTCGCCTGTAGCGAGATCGGACACATGGAACACAATCGAAACCTGAACTCGGGTGTTACACCGCAAAATCTTGATGACCTCATCGACGGCGCGAGCCTGCCCGCCAGCGAATTCTACAAAAGGACCTGGATCGAGCGCCTGAAACAACGCGCAGATGGCCGCCGATCATTCACGATGTTGTCCGGCGGTCTGATGGTTGCAGACATGGCGTTGATCGGGCTTGCCGGCCTGGCGATTTATGCTGGCTATGTGTACCAGTCTGGTAGCGGCTTTCATCAGCAGTACGCCTACGTAACAGCCCTGCTCGCAGTTCTGGTCCCACTCATCATGCGTGAGGCGGGTGGCTACGGGGCTGGATTGATGCAATCCCTGACCCGTCAGCTGCTGAGAATTGCCAGCGTCCTGAGCGGGCTTTTCCTGATCACCATGGCCGGCATCTTCCTGACCAAGCTGGGTGAGGAATTCTCCCGCGTATGGCTGATCTCCACAATGATCGCTTCGTTCGTGCTGATCGGCATCACGCACTGGATGATGCGCACCGCCATGCGGCACTGGCACACACAGGGCAAACTAAGCACACGTGTGGTGATCGTCGGCGGCGGCGACCCGGCAGAACAACTTCTCAAGGCGCTGGAGGAGAACAACTCCAATTTCGTGGAAGTCGTCGGCCTGTTCGATGACCGGGACGACGAACGCTCGCCTGCGTCGGTCGGGCGGTTGCCCAAACTGGGCAGCGTGAAAGACCTGGTAGACTTCGCCAGGAATTTCGACGTCGACATGCTGGTCATCACACTGCCCCTGTCGGCAGAGAACCGCTTGCTGCAAATCATGAAGCGGCTGTGGATTTTGCCGGTGGACATTCGTCTTTCCGCGCATGCGCAGCGACTGCGTTACCGCCCGCGCGCCTATTCGTGGCTGGGCAACGTGCCTCTCATTGACGTGTTCGACCGGCCACTGCGTGACTGGGGCCAGGTTGTAAAACTGCTTGAAGACAAGATCATCGCAAGCCTGGCGCTGCTTCTCGCCTCGCCTCTCATGCTGGCGGTGGCCATTGCCATCAAGCTTGAAAGCAAAGGGCCTGTGCTGTTCAAGCAGGTGCGCTACGGGTTCAACAACCAACCGATCCAGGTGTTGAAGTTCCGCTCAATGTACACCGACATGTGTGATTCAAAGGCGAACAGGCTTGTGACAAGGGATGACCCCCGCGTCACGCGCGTCGGCAAGTTTATCCGCAAGACATCGCTCGACGAGCTGCCGCAGCTCATCAATGTGTTGCGAGGCGAGTTGTCGCTGGTTGGCCCCCGGCCCCACGCCCATCAAGCCAAGGCGGCTGACCGTCTATATGATGAGGTTGTGGACGGTTACTTTGCCCGCCACAAGGTCAAGCCCGGCATTACCGGCTGGGCACAGATCAACGGCTGGCGCGGTGAAACCGACACCAAAGAAAAGATCCAGCGCCGCGTCGAATTTGACCTGTACTACATCGAGAACTGGTCTTTGCTGTTCGACCTGCAAATCCTCGTAATGACGCCGTTTGCACTGATGAAAACCGAGAACGCCTACTGACACTGGCTTTGCGTTGGAAACCCGCCGGTAAGGATTGTGCGGGTAAAACATGGTTAACGAGCGGTTGACCATGAACGGATGCAGATGACTGCTGCAGCTTCCATAGCAACAAATCTGAACCTGCCAGCGCCAGTGCTGAGCATGGCTCTGGTTCAGCGCGCGGTCTTGTGGCTGATGATTGCCTCAGGTTTCGTGGTCAGCATCGAGCCTGCACCTTATGAAGTACTGTTTGTGCTCACCCTGGTGGTTTTCTTCGCCGGGGGCATGCGGGTCTCAATCGTATTCGCACCGCTGATCGTGTTCTTGTCGCTGTACAATATCGGCGGCTTTCTGTCCGTCATGCCGATCATATACGATAGCACGGCGCGGATGTTCGTCATCGTCTCCGTTTACATGGCCGTCACCGCCATCTTCTTTGCAATGGCGGTCTTGCGCGATCCGATGCGAATTCTGGCCGTCATGCGCAATGCCTGGGTGTTCGCAGCGCTGATCGCATCCATCAATGGCATGATCGGTTATTTCAATGTTTTCGGGCTGGGAGAAGCATGGGCGCCAATCTCACGCGCGCAAGGCATGTTCAAGGACCCGAACGTGCTGTCCACCTTCCTGGTCATGCCCTTCATATTTCTGGTACAGGACATCGTCGTACTGCGGTGCCGCTGGACCTTGTTGAAAATTCCGGTTCTCGTGGTCATTGCGGCTGGCCTTTTCCTGGCCTTTTCGCGAGGCGCCTGGATCAATGCCATTGCCGCGACCGGGTTGATGATTGGTCTAAGCTTCGTGTTGACGCCCTCGCTGGCGCTGCGCGGGCGCATTATCCTGTATGCAATCACCGGTGTAATCATCTTTGGCATCATGCTGTCGGTCGCCCTGTCCATTCCGGCCGTGCGCGACATCTTCCTGATCCGCTTCAGTCTCGAACAGCAATACGATGTTGGCGAGACCGGCCGCTTCGCGCGTCAGTTCAAGTCACTGTTCGAGTTGGTTGCGCTGCCCAACGGCTACGGGCCGCTTCAGTTTGCCCTGAGGTGGGGGGAAGACCCGCACAACGTGTTTCTCAACGCCTTCGCGTCTTACGGGTGGCTTGGTGGCTTCTCATACATGCTGCTCATTGGCTCGACCATCATGGGCATGTGGCAGTCGGTGTTCAGCAAAACGCCCTGGCAGCATCATTCCATCGCAGTGAATAGCGTCATGCTCACTACAATCTTGCAAGGTGTTCAGATCGACACCGATCACTGGCGCCATTTTTATGCGCTGCTCGGATTGAGCTGGGGTCTGTACGCAGCCACCCTCGGCTGGCAAGCCAGCCAGACCAGTGCCGTGCAATCACGAAAGTAGAAAATGGTCGGAGCGGCGGGATTCGAACCCACGACCCCTTGTCCCCCAGACAAGTGCGCTACCGGGCTGCGCTACGCTCCGACTCTGATTTCCGGTATCGGGACCGGCAATTGCCTGCCGTCCGAGTGAGCGCGGTATAGCACCGCAACGGGGCAAAAGAAAAGCCCACAATCCACCTTCGTGGACGCTCAATTCAAGAAGCCTGCAACCAGATCAATTGTCTTGCGCGGGGAGCAGCAGACGGCGTGCGGCAGCCAGATCTGTCAGTGCCAGCCGCAGCTCGTCAATCTGGGCCGGTGTCAGCTCGTGGACAACACGTGTCTGGGTCCGGCCAGTGTTTTCGGCGGCAGCGACCTCGCGTTCGGGCTGTTTGGGTTTCGCAGCCGCCGGCCGGGTTTCGCCCGCAGCCTTGCCTTCTCCGGCTTCAACGGAAATTTCGCCCCTGCCGATGCCGACCACATGGGCTACGCCGTTGTCTTTCAGTATTTTCTGGGCGCCGCGAATAGTATAGCCCTCGCCGTACAGCAAGGTGCGGATGCCCTTGAGCAGATCGACATCCTCCGGCCGGTAGTAACGCCGCCCGCCGCCCCGCTTCATGGGACGTATTTGCGAGAACCGGGTTTCCCAGAACCTCAGCACATGCTGCGGAACATCAAGCTGCTCCGCGACCTCGGATATGGTTCGGAATGCTTCGGGGGCCTTGTCCGTCACGTCTGGAACCTTTCCTGGGTTGCTAATCAGTCGTTGCTGTCCGTGCCGGACCCTTCATCGCCATTGACGGTCTTCTTCATGATCTGGCTTGGACGGAACACCAGTACGCGCCGCGGCGTTATCGGCACCTCTTCCCCGGTCTTCGGATTACGGCCGATACGCTCGCGCTTCTCGCGAACATCGAACGTGCCAAAGGAAGACAGCTTCACCTGCTGACCGGCTACAAGCGCGTCCGAAATCATGTCAATGACTGTATTCACCAGATCAGCCGACTCGGTTCTCGACAGGCCAACCTTGCGGTGAACAGCCTCTCCCAGATCAGCACGTGTCAGAGTCTTCGACATGGTTTTTCTCGCTACACTAAATCGACAAGAGGGTAGCACGGGCATGGCCCTACCCGTCAACGATCCCTGTGATAGATAAGGAGATTTTTGTCGCCGCGTCAATGATGACGTTAGGTTACTACGAGTACGAAGTACTACCAGCGCGCAAGCACCGCACCCCAGGTGAATCCGCCACCCATGGCCTCCATCAGCACGAGGCTTCCGCTGTGCAATCTTCCATCCTTGAAGGCAACGTCCAAAGCCAGCGGAATTGAGGCGGCTGAAGTGTTGCCGTGCTCGCCGACCGTAACCACCACCTTGTCGCTGGAGATCCCGAACTTGCGCGCCGTCCCATCGAGGATGCGCTTGTTGGCCTGGTGCGGCACGAACAGGTCGATATCAGCTGCCGCGATGCCCGCCTGTGCCAGTGTCTCCCCCATGACATCCGAGATGTTGGTCACGGCATGCTTGAACACCTCGCGCCCTTCCATGCGCAGATGGCCGGTAGTCTGGGTAGAGGATGGACCGCCATCCACGTAAAGCTTGTCGCGGAAACGGCCATCGCTGCGCAATCGCGTCGCCATTATGCCCCTGTCGGGCGCATCGCCGGCATCGGCCGCAGTCACAACCACTGCACCTGCCCCATCGCCAAACAATACGCAGGTGCCGCGATCATCCCAATCCAGAATGCGGGAGAAGGTTTCTGCACCAATCACCAACACATTCTGTGCCGACCCTGCCCTTATGAAGTTGTCTGCCGTAGTGAGCGCATAGACAAAGCCAGAGCACACTGCCTGCACGTCAAATGCCGCACCCTGGGTTATACCCAGTTCAGCCTGAACGGTGGCCGCAGTGGCCGGGAATGTCTGGTCGGGCGTCGATGTTGCGAGAACGATCAAGTCAATGTCAGCAGCGTCCATACCGGCGTTGTCCAGGGCGGCCTGGGCTGCCTTGATTGCGAGGTGCGATGTATACTCGCCTTCTGCAGCGATATGGCGCTGACGGATGCCGGTACGCTCCTGAATCCACTCGTCAGAGGTATCCACCATGGTGGCAAGCTCGGCGTTGGTGAGTACGCGCTGAGGCAGATAGGCGCCGACTGAGCGGATTACGGAGCGGGACATATGCGGAAAACCATCTTGTTCAACTTTTGCCGGAGGCCACTGCAGCCGCCGGGATTTCTGCCTCATGGTGCTCATGAGGTGCAAGTTCCATGCCCTTGATGATGCGCTCTACGAGATCATTCTCGACCATGTCAGCAGCAACATTGACGGCGAACGAAAAGCCAAGGTCGTCGGTGCCACCGTGGCTCTTCACCACCACGCCATTCAGGCCGAGAAAAACCCCGCCATTGTAGGCCCGAGGGTCCAGCCGGGACTTGAGATTGCGAAAGGCTTGCGAAGCCAGCAGTGCGCCAAGCCTGGTAAGCCATGACGCCTTCAATTCCTGTTTCAGCACGGCAGTGATCTGGTGAGCGGTGCCTTCAGCAGTCTTGAGCGCGATATTGCCGCTGAAACCTTCAGTGACGACCACATCCACCGTTCCCTTGCCGATATCCGTGCCTTCTATGAACCCCTTGTATTCGAGTGGCAATTCGGCTTCGCGCAGCAAGGCGCCTGCTTCTCGAACAGCCTCTACTCCCTTGACTTCTTCAACGCCGATATTGAGCAAGCCAACGCCGGGCTTGCGCAGGCCGAAGAGGCAACGCGCCATGGCCGCCCCCATCACGGCATTGGCCACCAACTGATCTGCATCAGCGCCGACAGTAGCCCCCATGTCCAGCACGATGGACCGGCTCTTGAGCGTTGGCCAGATGGCGGCAATGGCGGGGCGTGAGACACCTTCAATGGTTTTGAGTACAAGCTTGGCCATCGCCATCAGCGCACCGGTGTTGCCGGCAGACACCGCGGCATGGGCCTCACCCGTTTGAACAGCTGCGATAGCAAGCCACATGCTCGATGTCTTGCGGCCACGGCGGATGGCTTGTGATGGCTTGTCGTCCATCGCGATGGCAACATCGGTGTGATGAATGCTGGACCGCTCGCGCAGATCTGGCAGCTTTGCCAATTCCGCTTCGATTGCCGCGTGATCACCAAACAGCAGGAAGCGCAACTCAGGCCGTTTTGCCAGTGCGAGCGCCGCACCCGGCAGGATGACAGATGGCCCGTGGTCGCCGCCCATCGCGTCAAGCGCAATCACTATGTCGCCAGCTTTGGTTCTCAACAGGCGGGTTCCTTGTTGCAACGGATGTTTGAAAATAGAGGTTTAAACTGCGCACTCAACAGAGAAGTACGGCTTTTAGGCAGCGAATCGCAGCTAACTCAATCCTCATTCTTAAGCGATTTCAGTACCGCAAACGGACTTTCAGTCCGGACCTCATCCTTGTCCGCACCGTCGTTGGCAGCCGCAGGCGTGAAGGCTGCGCCAGGCTTGCGCGGATGAGGATCAAGTTCCAGCAGAAGTTCTTCAACCGCAAACTCACCGACTTCAATCTCTCCGTTCACGATCTGGCCGATGTCTTCATCATCAACAGAAACGGTGATCTCCTTGCCCTCAACACGCAAGGCGGGAGCAGAAGCAAAGAGGCGGTCAAGCCTGACCTCGAGACTTGTATCGAAAAGGTCCAGAGTAACGACGCAGGTGCGGGTCATGGTGGCTTGTGCACGACCGCGCAACCGGCACGACCCCTTTTTCCAGGGCTGCACGTCCACGTCAACGTCCAGGCTGAGGAGTTGCTCTACGCCAAACCGCTCAGCCAGGGCTTCGAGCTCAGCAGGATCGGCGCTGAAACGCTCCTGCATGCCTTCGGCGGGCAGACGGGAGACATCAATCGTACGGGAGAATTCTGGTTCAGACATGGTGCGTCATCCGCGTTTTGTCAGGTATCCAGCCATGCAGGCGGCGGCAAGTCGAGTTTTCCGTTTCGGATCACGTCGCGCCGGGCGCCTGAGACCGCTTTGCGGAACGACTGGTCGTACCGGGCCAGACGCGCTGCTTCTTTTGCGCGCGCCTCATCACCGGCAAAGACATTGCGCAAAATGGCATCACCCAAATCGTCCGGACCTTCGACGCGCGCCCGCGCATAGGCATCGGCCCGCCCGTAATAGACGGTCGCCATCTTCTTCACGCGCTTGCCAACACCCATGTCGCCCACCCCCATCTCCCGCAAACTGCGGTCCATGTCGCGGAACACTTCATCGATCAGTTCCTGGGCGAACTCCTGATCTTGCGGCTCGCCGTCCTGCATGTGCCCGACGACAGCGTCGGCGTGGAGGATGATCATGTCAAACCGGCCATCAAGGGTGTCGGGTACAGCAAGATCGGTGTACAGCACGGGCTGCCGTGCCAGTGCCACAATCGCCTCGTAAACGCTGCGAACAGGGTTGGTTCGGGGTGAGCGGGAAAAAAGTCTTTTCAGCAACATTCCAGACCGGTTAAACAGTTATTCGAACGGGTGCAAGCGGCAAGCGCACCTTACCATGCACCGGCGCTTCATGCGCACCTCATATGGGAAGTGACAAGCTTCGTGCAAAGCTCCATCGCCAATAGAAAAATCGGCAAAGCGCTGATGAGCACCGGCATTGCCATCGCGCTGGCTACCGGTGTGGCTGGCTGCTCCCGCGATATCGAACACCGCGGCTATCAGGCGCGCGCTCAGGACATGCAGCAACTGCGCATGGGAATGACCAAGGCTGAGGTGCGTAGTGTGCTGGGTTCGCCGTCCACCACTGCAACGGTGCAATACCAGGGCGACAGCTACTACTACATCTCGTCGCGTATCAAAACGAGCGCCTTCCTGGCGAACGAGGAACTGGACCGGCAAATTCTGGCGGTGCGCTTCAACCAGTTCGAACAGGTGCAAAGCTTCGGACAGTATACGCTGCAGGATGGCCAGGTGATCGACATGAATACGCGCGAAACACCGTCGCGCGGGCGCGAGCTAACCATCCTTCAGCAGATGTTCGGAAACCTCGGCAAGTTCACCCCGAACGATCAGGGCCCACCCAAGGGTGGCACGATTGGTGGCGGGCTCTAACTGCTCAACACCTGCCGCCAACCCGTTTCGCTGCCGGCCAGCTCAGAAACAATTAAAAACCCCGCCCGGACACATCCGGACGGGGTTTTCGTTTCTCGTGTCTGATCGTCTGGCTTAGTGCGCCAGGATCGCCAGCAGCAGCAGAGCCACAATGTTGGTGATCTTGATCATCGGGTTCACGGCCGGGCCGGCGGTGTCCTTGTAGGGGTCACCAACGGTATCACCGGTCACCGATGCCTTGTGGGCTTCGGACCCCTTCTCGTGCTTCACGCCGTCCTTGTCGACGAAACCGTCTTCAAAGGACTTCTTGGCGTTGTCCCATGCACCACCACCGGCGGTCATCGAGATTGCAACGAACAGGCCGGTCACGATCACACCGAGCAGCATGGCGCCAAGAGCTGCGAAGCCCTGGGCCTTGTCGCCAGTGATCCAGTAGATCGCGAAGAAGCACACGATGGGCGACAGAACCGGCAGCAGCGAAGGAATGATCATTTCCTTGATGGCTGCACGGGTCAGCATGTCCACGGCGCGGCCGTAGTCAGGCTTGTCGGTGCCCTTCATGATGCCCGGCTTTTCCTTGAACTGGCGGCGGACTTCCTCCACCACCGCACCACCGGCGCGGCCAACGGCCGTCATGGCGATGCCGCCGAACAGGTACGGCAGCAGACCGCCGAACAGCAGGCCGACCACGACGTACGGGTTGGACAGGGAGAAGTCGACCGACACACCTTCGAAGAAGCTGCCCGGCTGCGCATTGGCAGCGAAGTACTTCAGGTCTTCGGTGTAGGCGGCGAACAGAACCAGCGCGCCGAGACCGGCAGAACCGATCGCGTAGCCCTTGGTCACGGCCTTCGTGGTGTTGCCAACAGCGTCGAGAGCGTCCGTGGTGGAGCGCACTTCCGCCGGCAGGTCGGCCATCTCGGCAATACCACCTGCGTTGTCCGTCACCGGACCGAAGGCGTCCAGGGCAACAACCACACCAGCCAGCGCCAGCATTGTGGTCACGGCAATGGCGATGCCGAACAGGCCTGCCAGTGCGTAGGTGGTGATGATGCCTGCAATGATAACCATCGCCGGAATGGCGGTGGACTCAAGCGACACGGCCAGACCCTGGATCACGTTGGTGCCGTGACCGGTGACCGACGCCTGGGCAACAGACCGAACCGGGCGGTACTCGGTGCCGGTGTAGTACTCGGTGACCCAGATGATCAGGCCGGTAACAACCAGACCGATGATACCGCAGTAGAACAGATGCCGGCCGGTGAATTC
>JAWVYF010000074.1:0-11238 GCA_033722845.1 Anderseniella sp.
GCGCGCCTGTTTGTGCGTGGCAAGGTCAAGAGCCTCGGTGCCGACTGCATCGAAAAGGAGATGCGGCCAGAGCACCTGGAGCTGCTGGCGGACCTGCTCAAGCAGGCTGGTGCGGACGGCAAGGCCAGGCCGGAAGAGTTCACCCGCTATGGTTCGGCGCGCAAGCTCTACACCTTCAACATCGACAATGCAGATGCGTACTGAGGCGACCCGATGAGCGATTTTCCCCACACCCCGCCGAAACAGTCCTGGACGTTCTCCAACGACACCAATGCCGAAATCCGGCGCGCGGCTGCCTCCGGCATTTATGACATCCGCGGCGGCGGATCCAAGCGCCGCCTGCCCCACTTCGATGACCTTCTGTTTCTCGGTGCCTCGATCTCGCGCTACCCGCTGGAAGGCTATCGCGAAAAGTGTGCAACCGACGTCTGGCTCGGCACCCGCCATGCGAAGAACCCGATCCACCTCGACATCCCCATCACCATCGCCGGCATGAGCTTCGGCTCGCTGTCGGGGCCTGCCAAGGAGGCACTGGGCCGGGGCGCATCGGCTGCAGGCACCTCAACCACCACTGGCGACGGCGGCATGACCGAGGAAGAACGCGGCCACTCAAAAACGCTGGTCTACCAGTATCTGCCGTCCCGTTATGGCATGAACCCCGATGACCTGCGCCGCGCCGATGCCATCGAGATCGTCGTCGGCCAGGGCGCCAAGCCCGGCGGCGGCGGGATGTTGCTCGGCCAGAAGATTTCTGATCGCGTTGCCGAAATGCGCAACCTGCCCAAGGGCATCGACCAGCGCTCGGCCTGTCGCCACCCGGACTGGACCGGGCCGGACGACATGGAAATCAAGATCCTTGAACTGCGCGAAATTACGGAATGGGAAAAGCCGATCTACGTGAAGGTCGGCGGCTCCCGGCCCTACTACGACACCGCGCTTGCGGTGAAGGCCGGGGCAGACGTTGTCGTGGTGGACGGCATGCAAGGCGGCACCGCCGCCACCCAGGACGTGTTCATCGAGCACGTTGGCCAGCCCACGCTTGCCTGCATTCCGCAAGCCGTCCAGGCGCTGCAAGACCTTGGCATGCACCGCAAGGTGCAGCTCATCGTGTCCGGCGGCATTCGCAATGGCGCGGACGTGGCAAAGGCCATGGCGCTTGGTGCAGATGCCGTGTCCATTGGCACGGCAGCCCTTGTCGCGCTTGGCGACAACGATCCGAAGTACGAAGAAGAGTACCGCAAGCTCGGCACCACTGCCGGAGCCTATGACGACTGGCACGAGGGCAAGGACCCCGCCGGCATCAACACCCAGGACCCGGAACTGTACAACAGGTTCGACCCTGTGATGGGCGGCAGAAGGCTGTCAAACTACCTCAAGGTGATGACGCTGGAAGCCCAGACCATCGCGCGGGCCTGCGGCAAGAACCACTTGCACAATCTGGAACCGGAGGACCTTTGCGCCCTCACCGTAGAAGCGTCGGCCATGGCCAGGGTGCCACTGGCCGGTACGGACTGGATACCCGGCAAGAACGGTTACTGACCAAACGGGAAACACTCACCAACACGAGAGGATACCGGCAATGAGCATCGACCTGGCAGCTTACGCCAAGAAAAACGGCGTCAAGTATTTCATGATTTCCTTCACCGACCTGTTTGGCGGGCAGCGCGCCAAGCTGGTACCGGCGCAGGCGATTGCCGGCATGCAGGAAGACGGTGCGGGTTTTGCCGGTTTTGCCACCTGGCTGGACATGACGCCCGCCCATCCGGACATGCTGGCCGTGCCTGATCCGGCATCGGTCATCCAGTTGCCCTGGAAGCCGGAAGTGGCATGGGTTGCGAGCAATTGCGTGATGGAAGACGAACTCGTGGCCCAGGCACCGCGCAATGTACTCAACCGTCTGATTGGCGAAGCCGCCAACGCAGGCTTGCGCGTCAAGACCGGCGTCGAGGCTGAGTTCTTCCTGCTGACACCGGAAGGAACCCAGATTTCAGACCCGTACGATACGGCCGAAAAGCCCTGTTATGACCAGCAGGCGGTGATGCACCGTTATGACGTCGTGCGCGAGATCTGCGACTACATGCTGGAGCTCGGCTGGGGGCCATACCAGAATGATCACGAGGACGCCAACGGCCAGTTCGAGATGAACTGGGAGTTTGACGATGCGCTCGCCACTGCCGACAAGCATTCGTTCTTCAAGTTCATGGTCAAGTCTGTCGCCGAGAAGCACGGCCTTCGCGCCACCTTCATGCCCAAACCCATCGAGGGGCTGACCGGCAATGGCTGCCACGCCCACATCTCGGTCTGGGACAAGGCAGGCAAGAACAACGTGTTCGCCGCAAAAGGTGGCGATGGTCCAACTGGCGAAGTCGGCCTGTCTGAACAGGGCAAGCACTTCCTCGGCGGCATCATGAAACACGCATCAGCGCTTGCTGCCATCACCAACCCGACGGTCAACTCCTACAAGCGCATCAATGCACCGCGCACCATGTCCGGTGCGACCTGGGCGCCCAATACCGTTACGTGGACCGGCAACAACCGCACCCACATGGTGCGGGTGCCGGGGCCGGGCCGGTTCGAGCTGCGGCTGGCTGATGGCGCGGCCAACCCGTACTTGCTTCAGGCGGTCATTATTGCTGCAGGTCTGGACGGCATTCGCACCAAGGCCGACCCAGGCAAACGCCATGACATCGACATGTATGCCGAAGGCCACAAGGTGAAAAACGCGCCCCGGCTGCCGCTGAACATGCTTGATGCACTGCGCATGTTCGACAAGGACAAATCACTCAAGCACGCCATGGGCGAATATTTTTCAGCCGAATACCTCAAGCTGAAGCACCAGGAGTGGAACTCGTTCGTCTCGCATTTTTCAACGTGGGAACGCGAAAACACGCTCGACATCTGAGCGCGGAATCTGCGGCACGGTTCTTGCGAGCGCTTCAGGCAATGACGGCTGGTTTTCGACCGGCCAAAGCTTGGTGTGCTTAGATGAACCAGATGACGCCTGTAACAGAACCCGTTTCGCAAGCCCGGCCACCTGCGCCCGGCGAGCTGACGCAGAGGGCCGCGCGGCGCAGCGAGCTGGGCTATGTTCACAAACGGCTGGTCGAGGCCATCGACGGCATTGAGGATTTCAGCGACGAGTTCCGCGCGTTTGAACGTGCGCGGCTGTCCAAAGCCTACCTGGCGGATCTGCATTCGATCGACCCCAACCACATCCGCGCGTGCTTTGCCGGCGAGACCATGACCGGCTTCCTGATCTCAGGGCCGGAATGCGGCAACCTCTGGTATTACTGGGGCTATGTCTTTCCCGAAGTGCGCACGCCGAAGATGGCAATGGTCTATCTGCGGCTGTTTCTGGAGCACTGGGACAACAGCCGCTTTCACAAGGTGTCGCTCTATACGACCAGGACGAACAGACCCACGCTGGCGCTCATGAAGCGCTTCCGGTTCGAACACAAGTGCGACCTGAACAATCACGTCATGGGTCAGGACTTCATGCTGTTCGAACGCCCGCTCAACAAGGTTGTGCCGGGTTACGACCACGGCACGTCGGTGGGGCGGGCAACCCGGCTCAGGAACCGGATGCTTTGTGCGCTCGGGTTGATATGAGCGCATGTTCATGCGTGTAAAAGCGCGCCATCAACGACACGTCCCGCCCGGTGATCATGCGCACGGTGAACCACTTCACGACCCCTGCAGCCGTAGCCGCAATGAGCGCAGCAAAGGCTGCTCCGTTAAGCCCGAAAGCAGGCACCAGAATGAGGTTGGCAAGCACAAGGCCGACGAGCCCAGCCGCCACCGCAGGCATTGCCGCCCATGGCCGGTCGTGCAGCGACAGCACCAGTTCAGCCGGGCCAAAGAATGCCCGCACGACCAATATGGCGCACAGGATGGAAAGAGCCCACCTGCCCTGCTCGAACTCGGGGCCGAACAGCGCCAGCCCCCAGGTTCCGGCAACGAACGATGCGCCCAGCAATACCAGCGCCATGATGAACGCAGCCAGGTTCGCCTCGTTCAGGCAACGGTCGAATTCAGACCCCTGCTTCTTTGCGCCCGCCTGCATCATGTCGGGCAGCAGCAGCGCATAGACAGCCGTCATACCAAACGCCAACAGGGCGAAGAACCTTGCACTGACACCGAAGATGGCAAGTTCGGTCTTGTCCAGCAGGGTGGCCAGCAGCAGCAGGTCTATGTCGAAGAAGAACTCGGTCGACGTGGCGATGATCACCCACGGCAGCGCAAAGCGCCACCAGCGGCGCGGCTGTGCGGCATCCGGCGTGTGATCGTTGCTCAGCGTGGAGACCGCTTTCAGTGTCCATGTCAGGCTGGCAGCGGCCACGGCAGTATAGGCCAGCGCCATGACCCAGATCATGATGTCGAGCCGGGCACCCTCGCCAATCCCAACGGCGAGCAGAAATCCGGCAAGCGCGGCGAGCGGTCGGAACAAGCCATCGGCCAGCAACCCCGCGGCGGGGTGCTTCAGCCCCACCAGCAGCGCACTGCAGATGAAGACGCTGGCCATCGCCACGGCAAACAGAAGGCCCGGCACGAGCAGGCTTGTGATCGTTTCATCAAGCCCGGCCCACCGGGATGCAAGCCAGGCAATGCCGGCAAGCGCCACGGCACTTGTGCCCGCCTGCAGGTAGGCGCGGCGGATAAACCGTATCAGGTCGCCAGCCCGGCCATGCGAAGCATATTCAACGGCAAAGTATGAGCCGATGGTCTGAAAGCCCAGGGGCATGATCATGGCAGCGATGTTGGCGGCGGAGATCAGCAGCAGGTAGTCGGCCAGCACATTGCTGCCCCACCAGCGGGCAATGGCCGCCTGGACCAGAAACATCAGTCCGGCACCGGCCGTGCGCGCTGCGAAGAGCACACCCGATCTGGACAGATTGTTGAGTTGACGCCGGCTCATGGTCTGCTTGCTACCGGTCCCGGGGTTGGTCAGGCCGCGCCAGGCCGTGGCGTGTGCGGCGAATCTGGTGGCGGACCTTCTGCACGCCCGAATGGGCAGACATCGCGAGGCTGCCAATCAACCTTGCCGGCATCCGCGAGGCGTAAGTCATCACCGGTGGCGTCGGCGCGATGAACCCTTGCGTTCCCACAAGCCCCTTCTTGAACTGGTGCAGCCCGTTGAAACCGTCCGTGCCGCCCAGGTCATACCAGCGCGCATCGGTGTTGTCGCGCATCCAGCGGATGACCTCCCAGTGCATCAGGTAACCGGCGCGCAGCGGCAAGGCCTGCTCGCTTGTGGCCCCATAAAGGTACGATGCAGTGTTGCCGCAGGTGAAGATGATGGCACCGGCAATCAGCTCGCCCTGCCGCCTGACAAAGAACAGCTGTGGTTCGCCACCTTCAACGCTTTTCGAAAAGAACGAACGGATCGAGGTATAGGCGGAGTAGTCAGGAAACCGCTTGCGCTCGCTCATCGCCTGATAGAGCGCGTCGAACTCATCCAGCCGGGACGGCGTGCCCACCTCGAACTCCAGCCCCGCCTTCAGCGACTTGCGCAGATTGTAGCGCCATTTCTGGTCGAAACTAGCAAGCTGTGCCTCGTCATCCAGCTGCAAATCGACGAAATAGCGGTCCGGGTATTCAAACGTGGTACGCGGGCTGAAGCCCAGCTCCAGCTGGTCGCGTTCGGCGTAGTTCATGTCCGCCGGCATGGCGCGCGACGACAGCGACATCATCTTGCCGCGCCGTCCGGCATATTCGGATACCAACGCTTCCAGCATCCGCCGGTGGCGTGACGGCGCACCGGCATCTGTTTCAGTTTGCAACACTGGCCCGTTCTTGCACACCGCGACCTGGCCTACGCCAAGCGGCAGGCCGACAATCATCATCAGCGCACCGCCCACGGCTTCATCGTGCTCAAACATCTGGACCGGTTCCAGCCGCGCAGTGGGCCAGCGTCCACGCGCAAACGCCACCAATTGCTCCTGCGAAACCCCTTCGCAACCCGTTGCATAGCGATCCCAGGCCTTCTCGGGCAGGACTTCCAGCCGCAAGGCCTTGTCATCAATCCGCACCGCATTGTCCGCACTGCAGGTCAATCCGGCGTCCGATCCAGATCTATTCAATATTTCAGTCGTCATCGATTACCCCCTGAAAGCCCCCATGACGAGCAGGCTCGGCGTAAAAATCCCATCCGTAGCCCTATCGCGATGCAAGAGCTGGGCCACGCTCGAACCACCCATGCGTGTACCACGCCGCACACACCAGAAACGGCCGGGTTGATAAGTTTCAATTTGCCTTTCAATCTCTGTTTAGTTGAACTAAAATTTTATATAAAACAGTCAATTTTGTTTATTGTCTGTTTAACGTACTTATTTAGCAAAAAATAAACCAAGCCTATACAGTTATTATAACTTGATTAATAGTTCGTTTCGCAGCGCATCCAACGTGTAGCAACCCCTCGGATGCCCTGTCCCTAGAATGGAGAGAGCGAAACGATGTCTAAGTATCGGACCCCCAGGTCGTGGCTGCACCGCCTCGACACATTCCGCCGCAACCAGTTTGGCAACATGGCCGCGGTCACGGCGATTTCCGCAATTCCCCTCATGATGGCCGGCGGCGCCGCCGTCGACTTCGGCAACTGGGTTGCCGTTGAGGCCCGTTTGCAGGCAGCGGTGGACTCCGCCGCGCTTGCCGTGGGCCGTGAGATATCCCTCAGCACGGCCGAGAAGGAACGGCTGGCGAGCGATTATTTCCACGCCAATTTCGGTACCCCGAAGAACACCCGCACCCCAAACGTCATGCTGACGCTTGACGGCAACAAGGTGCGCGTTGATGCCTCCGTGGTGGTGGACAACTACCTGATGAAGGCGGTCGGGCGGGACAGCGAAGAGATCAGCACCTTCGCCGAAGTGAGCAAGGAAGCCACCAACCTCGACGTGGTGCTGGTGTTCGACAATACCGGCTCTATGGCCAAGGAGCAGCGTCTGTCGACGCTCAAGGTGGCGGCAAACGACTTTGTCGAGATCCTGTTCGGTCCGCGCGAAACCGCCTCGACGCTGAAGGTCGGCGTGGTGCCGTTCTCCCAGTTCGTCAATGTCGGGCCGCAGATGTCGAACAAGGCCTGGCTCGACACCGATGGCCGCAACGAGCTGTCGCAGCAGAACTTCAAGCAGGCGGGCTGGCACAACTGGCTGGCCTGGGAATACGTCACCCGGCGCAGCCCCAAGCACACCTGGGCGGGATGCGTTGAAGCCCGCGCAGGCTCGCTTGCAGTGAGCGACACGGCACCTGATCCCAACATACCCGACACCCTGTTCCCGCCTGCGTTTGCGCCTGACGAACCGGGCAAGGTGTCAGAAAACCAGTCGTGCTATGACAGTGACCAGATGAAGGGTGACTGCGGATGGCGCACGAAATACCGCTATTACAACACCTACATGACCGACACCGGTTCCGATGGCGACCTGGACGACATGCAGCGCGATACCACCAAGTACCGCCGCAACCGGGCCAATCCGAAGTCGCGCGGGCCCAACAAGGGCTGCAACATTCAGCCCATCCAGGCGCTCACCAACGAGAAGGCGCCAGTTCTGCGGACCATCAGGAACATGAAGGCCGATGGCTACACACACGTCGCCGAAGGTGTTGGCTGGGGCTTGCGGGTGCTGTCTCCTGGCGAACCCTTCACCGAAGGCCGGCCCTACGATGATGAAACCAGGAAGGCCATGGTGCTGCTTACCGATGGTGAAAACACTTTCGAGAGCCGGTCGAACCACAACAAGTCGACCTACACTGCCTATGGCTATCTCGATCAGGAGCGGCTTGGATCCAGCAACTACTGGACCGCCGTCAAGCAGCAGAACTCGCTTCTGCAGCAAGCCTGTGAAAACGTGAAGGCAGAGGAGATCACCGTCTACTCGTTCGCCTACAACGTGCCCAGCGCAACCCAGCGCCAGTTGATCAAGAACTGCGCCACAAGCCCGGAGAAGTATTTTGACCCGCCGTCCAATGCGGCCCTGGTCAAGAGCTTCCAGCAGGTTGCTGACGAACTTCGCCGACTGCACCTGAGCAAGTAACCGTCAGCAGCGATCCCGTGCTTCGCTCTCCAAAGCACGGAACGTCGGGAAACACGCATGATACTTCGCCGGTCATGCGTGTTTTCCTTTGCCTGCGTTACCGGGTGCCGCCGTTCACAACGGTGGATAGCGTTTTCACAAGACTTTGCACCTGCACCTTCCGTGATACCGTGCGCTAACTTCAGAATAACCCGCAAGGCTTGGAGCTTCGGCGAATGAGTGACATGGGCAACCGGCTTGGTGTGGACATCGGCGGCACCTTTACCGATGTCGTGCTGGAAACCGTAAAGGGGCGGTTTTCCACCAAGGTGCTCACCACCTATTCCGCCCCCGAAGATGCGATCATCGACGGAATGCAGCAGGTCTGCGGCAAGGCAGGCATCAGCGCGCAACAGATCGGCCAGATCATTCATGGCACGACACTCGCCACCAATGCGCTGATTGAGCGCCGCGGTGCCAAAACGGCGCTGATCACCACCAAGGGCTTTCGCGATGTCATCGAGATGCGCACCGAGTCCCGCTTCGAGCAGTACGATCTGAACCTCACGCTGCCAGAACCATTGCTGCCGCGCGAACGCCGCTACGTGCTTGAAGAGCGCATGGATGCACACGGCAATGTGTTGATACCCCTCAATCGGTCCGACATCGAAATGCTCGCCGATGACCTGGCCGGAGCGGGCTATGAAAGCATCGCCGTCGGGCTGCTGCACTCCTATGTCAACGACGCGCACGAGAGGCTGGTGCGTGACGTGCTGGCAGAAAAGCTGCCCGGTGTACCGGTCTCGCTGTCCAGCGAAGTGTCGCCGCAAATGCGCGAGTATGAGCGCTTCAACACCACCATCGCCAACGCCTACATCAAGCCGCTGATGAAATCATATCTGTCTCGGCTGGCAGGCAGGCTCAAGGATCAGGGTGCGGTCTGCCCTATCTTCCTGATGCATTCTGGCGGCGGGATCATATCCATCGAAAGCGCTGCGGAATTTCCCGTGCGGCTGGTCGAGTCGGGACCTGCGGGTGGTGCGGTGTTTGCCGCCAACATTGCCTCGCGCTACGGGCTGGACAAGGTCCTGTCGTTCGATATGGGCGGCACCACCGCCAAGATCTGCATCATCCGCAACCAGACGCCCAAGACCGCGCGGGTGTTCGAGGTTGCCCGCACCTACCGGTTCAAGAAGGGCTCAGGGATGCCGATCTCCATTCCCGTCATCGACATGGTCGAGATTGGCGCAGGCGGTGGCTCGCTGGCCTCGGTCGATGCCATGCGCCAGATCCGCGTCGGCCCGCAATCGGCGGGGTCCGAACCCGGTCCCGCCTGTTACGGGCGTGGTGGCGAACGCCCTGCGGTCACTGATGCCGACCTGATACTGGGCAGACTCGATCCTGACAATTTTGCCGGCGGCTCGATCAGACTCCATCCGGACGCATCTGCTGCTGCCTTGAAAGCCCATGTCGGCGCAATGCTTGATCTCGACACCGTCCAGGCCGCTTTCGGCGTGGCCGAGGTGGTCGACGAGAACATGGCCAATGCCGCCCGGGTGCACGCGGTCGAAAACGGCGAAGACCTCGCCGAATACACCATGATCGCGTTTGGCGGCGCTGCGCCCCTTCATGCTGGCCGGCTGTGTGAAAAGCTGGGCATCCGCCGCTGCCTTGTGCCGTCCGGAGCAGGCGTCGGCTCGGCGATCGGTTTCCTGCGGGCACCGTTCAGCTTTGAGGCCAACCGCTCGGTGTTCATGCGCCTGAGCGGCTTCGATCCTGCCGCCATCAAGACGCTGCTGGGCGAGCTTGAAGATGAAGCCACCCGGTTCGTGCGCTCGTGCGATGCCAATGCGCAGATACAATCAGAGTTCAAGGTCTACATGCGCTACGCCGGGCAGGGCTGGGAAATTCCGGTTTCGCTCACCCGTGATCAGGCCCTGAACCCTGAGCGCGCAACCTTCGAGCGGCTGTTTGAGGAAGATTATACCCGCCTGTTCGGGCGCCCGGTTGCCGGCATGGAAACCGAGATTACCGTCTGGTCGGTGAATGCGACCACGCCACCGCAGGTTCCCGACCCGGTGAACGTGCGCAAACTGGAAACCGGCGCACAAGCCTCAGGCAGCCGCGAGTTGTTCGACCCCGCACTTGCCGCGACAGCCGCTGCCTCCATCGTGAACCGGACATCGCTGAAGCCCGGTCACGGCATAGAAGGACCAGCCGCCATCACCGAGGACGAGACAACCATCATCGTTCCGTCCAGCCGCATCGCCATCGCGCAGGAAGACGGCTGCATCGACCTTGTACAGAAGGCATCCTGACCCATGAAACAGCACTCGACAGTCTCATTGCAGGTGATGTGGAACCGGCTGATCTCGGTCGTCGAGGAACAGGCTCAGGCACTTGTGCGCACCGCCTTCTCGACGTCAGTTCGCGAAGCCGGCGACCTCTCCGCCGGGGTTTACGACGTGAAGGGCCAGATGCTTGCCCAGGCGGTTACGGGCACACCTGGCCATGTCAATGCAATGGCTGAGTCCGTTGGCCACTTCATCCGCCGCATCGGCACGCAAAACATGTTCGAAGGCGATGTCTACATCACCAACGATCCGTGGGAAGGCACCGGCCACCTCCACGACATCACCGTGGTTACGCCGTCATTCCACAACGGAAAGCACGTCGGCTTCTTCGCCTGCACTGCACACATCGTGGACATTGGCGGGCGCGGCTTTGGGGCCGATGCAAACTCGGTCTATGAAGAAGGCCTGCACATCCCGATCATCAAGCTGGCGGATCGCGGCACGGTCAACGATACGCTGATCAACATCGTGCGGACCAACGTGCGCGAACCGGATCAGGTGGTCGGCGACATCTATGCGCTCGCCACCTGTAACGAGGTGGGCCATCGCCGTCTGGTGGACATGATGGACGAGTTCGCTCTGGAAGACCTGGTCGCAATTGCCGACTTCATTCTCGACAATTCCCGCCGCGCCACCATCGAGCGCATTGCCGCCCTGCCCAACGCTACGGCGGACGGGCAGATGACCATCGACGGTTATTCAGCGCCGGTCGAGTTGAAGGTCAGGCTGACAGTGCGCGACGATTCCATCCTGGCCGACTTCGACGGCACGTCCGGGCTCGACAAGAAAGCCATCAATGTGCCGCTGGTCTATACCAAGGCCTATGTGTGCTTTGCGCTCAAGTGCGCCATCGCGCCGGACATTCCCAACAA
>JAWVYF010000075.1:0-11211 GCA_033722845.1 Anderseniella sp.
CCCTTGGGATCGATCTGCGCGCGATCCATCACCTTGCTGGCATAGGCATCGGCTGCCTCTTCGGCCTCGCGGCTGTAGCTTAAAACAGCCAGAACGCCAGCCACGCTTGAAATGGTTTCGGCGCCCTGGCCGGCGGTAAAAATACTGATGATTGCCTGAAGTCCATATACGCGAACGATAGCTGCTTCCGGGTGGCGCAGCGCTACGTGGCCCAGTTCGTGGGCCAATACGCCAGCCACTTCATCAGGCGACTGCGCCTTGGCAATCAGCCCGGCCGACATGACCATCCGTCCACCGGGCAAGGCAAATGCATTGACCAGTTGCGTCTTGTTGCCCTGGCGGATGTCGAACACCCGCAAGGAAAAGGTTGGCGGGTTTTCGGCACCTGACAGAACCCGCTTCATCATCTTGTTGAGCGCGGCTTCACCTGCGAGAGCATTGCATCGCTTGGCATTCTTGATCACGGACTTTTCCAGCCCGTCTGCGAAACTGTTGACCACCTTGTCGGGTAACAGCCCCGCAAGGGCCGTCGGCGCGATCGCGAGAGCCGCATAACCGAGCAGCCCCAGCACCAGCACGATGCCGATGGACACGGCAGCGCCCTTGTAAAAGCGATTGAGGTGGCCACGCCGGATATGCTGCTGGCTGTCGATAATACGGTCGGCGAGTTCGCCTTCCGGCAGGGTCAGTCGGCTCCCATGGTTGCCAGCCTGCTTCAGACGCAGGGCCTGACCTGGTTTGCCACCAGAAACCAGCTCGACTTCCGTGATCCGCCAGATGACAGCCGGATGGCCATCGCGCGAGATCGACAGGTTGCGCCCATCATAGGCAACATGAGCCAGGTGCGAGTGGGCCGACGTGCCGTCAAAGTATTCGGCGTTGGGTTTTCCGAGCATGATCAGAAAGCATCCAGGTCAAGTGCGTCGATCAGACCTTCTCCGCGACTGTCGACCTTTGCCTGCGATTGCTTGATGGCTCCAAGGTCAACGACGCCATCAATGGTTAGCCGGTCGCAGAAATACTTCATCACCCTTTGTTCGACAAACGGAGCTCCAACACCAAGCGTGAGGATCAATATTGCGATGTTGCCAAGCCACAAGGTAACCAGGCTGCCTGCAGTTGCATTGAAGTCAAAACGAATACCGGGGAAGCTCGTGTACTGGGCGAAAAGGTTCAATTCCCGTGCGGTATAGATCGACCAGATCAGCGAGCTGACAATCTGGTAGAGCAACAAGAAGGCGACAATGCTCAAAAAGATCACCAGCACGATCAGGCCTTTTTCAGCATCACTGCCCGAGCCACCTTCCAGTAGGCCCTCGAATGCTGAGGAAAACTCGTTGAAAGCACCGCTCATGGCAATGCCAACGCCGATGGCGATCAACCCGACAAAGAACGCAGCAGTCAGAAACCAGCAAACCGCATAGCGGGCATAAAGCGGGCCTGCCCGCCCCCTGAACGTGAAGGGCTGATTGCCGAAACGCATGTCATTGTACATCTGCTCTGCAAGCAGAAGGTTCATCGCGGGCCGGGACCAGCCCGCGGTCATCGGATTGAGAATCAGCGCGCCGAGATACTTGCCGCTGTAGGCCAGGGCAGAGCCGGTCAGCGCGCCGCGAATGCCACGCCACACGGTGCGAGACAGCCGGTAGCGCCGCGCCCTGTAAATCGCGAAGCCGTAGAAACACACCAGGGCCAGCGTGACAACGATCTGAAAGACGTTTAGCGCGATGGATTCGGGCCCAAAATACAACGCCAGCCCAGTTGCGATCAGGGCGAGCGGCAGAAAAACAATCGCCATGATGACAAGGAACCCGAGAAACAGCTCCTTTCCCGTACCCGTATACTCGAGCGGTTCGCCGTTCACCCGTATGCTGTCCCAGATATGCCGCCGAACCCTCGTCTTTGCCCAGAAGCGGTAAAACCACAGGGTAACAAGGTTGAGCAGGAAATTGGTGACTGCAATGCCGCCAAGACCCGGTTGCTTCACATACTCAACGCGAAGTGGCTCTCCGGCTCCTGAAGGTTCAGTGCCGGGAGCGGTGCTGCCGGCTTGTCCAAAAGTTGTTTGTCCGGCCGGGAGTGCGAGATTTCCAGACAGTCTTTCGCTGCCGGAACTGCCGGGCTCTTTAGGGGAGTCGTTCATCAACCAAGCGTACCTTTTGCTATTCACACTTTGCAACAAAGTCGGCACTGATTGTTAATGCGCACCCACCAGTTTCTACCGACGTGTGTTGCAGACTGGCAGGTCGACCGCAAACCTGTTGCAGAAATGTCACAGTCTTCCAGAATCTGAGCAGGCTCCACTTTGCTGCCTTAATCACGCTCGAATGCCCATTATAAGAGTTGTGTTACCCGCTGGGGTATCAGGGAATGAAAACCGTGTGTTTACCAGTGCTTGCACAAGGTTGGGGCGCACGAGACAACAATTGATTGCTTCAGGGGCGGAATACACCGATGGATGCCAAGACTCACGACAAGAAAAACCTGCCAAGCCGCCATGTGACCGAAGGGCCACAGCGCGCGCCGCACCGGTCATACTACTACGCAATGGGCCTGTCGCGCGAGCAGATCGGGCAACCGTTCGTCGGAGTTGCCAGCTGCTGGAATGAAGCGGCACCTTGCAACATCGCGCTGATGCGCCAGGCGCAGGCGGTGAAGAAGGGCGTGGCTCACGCCAACGGCACGCCTCGTGAGTTCTGCACCATCACCGTGACCGATGGCATCGCGATGGGTCACCAGGGGATGAAAGCATCGCTCGTCTCGCGAGACGTGATCGCTGACTCGGTCGAGTTGACCATGCGCGGCCATTGCTATGACGCACTGGTTGGCTTGGCTGGTTGCGACAAGTCCCTGCCGGGCATGATGATGTCGATGGTCCGTCTCAACGTGCCGTCAGTCTTCATTTACGGTGGCTCGATCCTGCCGGGTACCTGGCGTGGTCAGCCTGTCACCGTGCAGGACGTGTTCGAAGCCGTTGGCCGCCATTCGGTCGGCGACATGTCAGACGAGGACCTGGCAGAGCTGGAACAGCTGGCTTGCCCGTCCGCAGGGGCATGTGGCGCTCAGTTCACGGCCAACACCATGGCCACAGTGTCGGAAGCCATTGGCCTCGCATTGCCATATTCAGCCGGTGCGCCGGCGCCTTACGAGTTGCGCGACAAGTTCTGCTTTACCGCTGGTGAACAGGTGATGGACCTGATTGCCCGCAACATCCGCCCACGCGACATCGTTACCCGTGAAGCGCTGGAGAATGCGGCAACAGTCGTGGCCGCGTCCGGTGGCTCGACCAATGCTGCCTTGCACCTGCCGGCGATTGCCCACGAGGCCGGCATCAAGTTCGACCTGTTTGATGTGGCTGAGATCTTCAAGAAGACGCCTTACATCGCCGACCTGAAGCCGGGCGGCAAATACGTTGCCAAGGACCTGTTCGAAGTAGGCGGCATTCCGTTGCTGATGAAAGCATTGCTGGACGGCGGCTTCCTGCACGGCGACTGCCTTACCGTGACCGGACGCACGATTGCGGAAAACATGGCCAGCGTGAAGTGGAACGATCATCAGGACGTCATCTACCCGGTCTCGAACCCGATCACCCGCACGGGCGGTGTCGTTGGCCTGAAAGGCAATCTGGCTCCAGACGGCGCTATCGTGAAGGTGGCCGGCATGAGCAACCTGAAGTTCTCCGGCCCTGCACGCTGTTTTGACAGTGAGGAAGAATGCTTCGCTGCCGTTTCAAACCGCGAGTACAAGGAAGGCGAAGTCCTGGTCATCAGGTATGAGGGGCCCAAGGGCGGTCCCGGTATGCGTGAGATGCTGGCAACGACTGCTGCTCTGTATGGTCAGGGCATGGGTGACAAGGTGGCACTGATCACCGATGGCCGGTTTTCAGGCGCAACGCGGGGGTTCTGCATTGGCCACGTTGGCCCGGAAGCTGCAGAAGCAGGACCGATCGGCCTGCTGCGCGATGGTGATGTCATTACCATCGATGCCGTGGAAGGGGTGCTTTCCGTGGACCTCAGCGACGAAGAACTGGAGACCCGCCGCAAGGACTGGAAACCCCGTGAGAATGACATGGGCCGGTCCGGCACCTTGTGGAAGTACGCACAAACCGTGGGGCCCGCCCGTGATGGCGCCGTGACCCACCCTGGAGGAGCAGCGGAAGTTGTTTGTTACGCCGACCAGTAACAGAATGCGGGCAGGACGCCTGGTCCTGGCAGCGCTCGGCGCGCTGTCAGTACAGGCGTTGATTGCGGGCATTCCGGCAGCTACTGCGCAGACCGTGGCTCAGGCTTTGCCGCCTGGGTTCCACTCTTTCGTACCCGGCAGCAACGAACAGAAGTTCATCCGCGTCCTGTCGGAAGAAGCCCAGCGAAACCTTGGCGCCGGCATGGCAGCCTACATGGCGCGCGATTATGGCAATGCGACCTCATTGCTGGCGTTGCCTGCAGAAGAAGGTAGCGTGCAGGCCAACTGGATGCTGGCAACCATGTACGCCAGGGGGCTGGGCGTGCCGGCGGACATCAAGACCGCGTACGAGATCTATGAACGCATGGCGGCGCTCTACAATCCGGAAGAGCAGGACCGCAACACACGGTTCTTCATGATCGACGGCCTTTCGCGCCTGGCCGACGGCTTGCGCTCCGGCATCGAGGAAGCAGACGTCAAGCGTGACCGGCGCAGAGCCTTGCGGCTTTATCGCATTGCAGCCTCAGCGGGACACGCTGACGCTCAGTATGGCTTGGGAAAGATGTATCTTGGTGGTGAGGGTGTCACCAAGGACCGGTCATACGGCATGCGCTGGCTGGGTACCGCCGCCAAGAAGCGCCATTCGGGTGCGGCTGAAGTTCTTGGAGACATTTATAACGAGGCAGGTGACGGCGTTCGTGCGCTGGTCTGGTACCGGGTAGCCGCCGATACGGCAGGCGCGCGACAGTCTCCTGGCGTACTGGACAAGCACGAGCGGGTGTCCAGCACCCTCAACCAGAAACAGCTTGCGCGCGCAGACGCATTGTACAAGCGCTGGACGAGCCGTTTTCCCGCACATGGCAACACGGCCAATTAGGCGGGGTTACGTCGCCACCCGTCAGACCGACAAAGTCGCAACAACCGGCACATGATCGGACGGCTTCTCCCAACCCCTGACATGCTTGTCCACACGAACGCAGGTGAGCTTGTCAGTTGCTTGCGGCGATAGCATCAGGTGGTCGATGCGAATGCCATTGTTCCGCTGCCATGCACCTGCCTGATAGTCCCAGAACGTGTATATCCCATCGCTGTCATCGAGGCTCCGCAGGGCATCGGTGAAGCCGAGGGCCGCGAGTTCACGGAACTTCTCCCGCGATGTCTGCAGGAACAACGCATCGTTCAGCCATTCCTCCGGGCGCGCGGCGTCACGTGCCTCGGGAATGATGTTGTAGTCGCCGGCAAGCACGAACGGCTCTTCCAGCACCAGCCGGGTACGGGCGTGGGCAATCAGTCTGTCCATCCACGCCAGCTTGTAGGGATATTTCTCGCTGTCGACAGGGTTACCGTTCGGGAGGTAAAGGCATCCGATCCGGCAAATTGACTTGTCGCCAGTGACAACGGCTTCCAGGTACCTGGCCTGCTCGTCTGTATCGTCACCGGGTAACCGCGCCGAGACGTCCTCAAGCGGACGCAGCGACAGGATGGCCACCCCGTTGAAACCCTTCTGGCCATGGGTATGCACATTGTAGCCCAAGTCCTCGAAGGGGCCTTTGGGAAATGCCTCGTCTACAGACTTGATCTCTTGCAGGCACGCCACATCGGGCTTTGCCTCTTTCAGCCAGGCAAGTGCTGTCTCAAGGCGTGCCTTTACGCCGTTGATGTTCCAGGTTGCAATCTGCATTGTGATACGCCCCGTGTTGACCTGCCTGTCCGGTTATCTCAGGGATGCAGGTTGGCGCTGGCCCCGTCAAGCGGTTGGACGCCAGTTGCCACAGGTCTGAGGCAATCTCACTCGCAGCGATCCAGAAAGCGGTCGCGAAGCCGCAGTTCGCGATTGCTCTCGCGCGCCGGAACCTGACGGCACCACCGCAAATGCGCCCGATAGCTTGTGGTCCAGCGAGGGCCACCGAAGCCACAGTCAAGACGCCGGGCAATGCGCGCCTGACGCACGGACGCAGCCGCGTAGGTTGCGCAGTTGTCAGCCTCGGCGAAGCCGCGGTCCTCTGAGGCGGCCCGGCAGCGATCAAGCTGCTCCGAGCGTTCATTCAGCAACCGGGCTGCACGGCGCGGGCCAATCTTATCGCACAGGCGCGCTTGTTGCACCCTGCTGCGCGACCACTCACGACCGCGAAAACCGCAGTCCAGCTGCCGGGCATCCGAGGCCTGCCGCACACTTTGCTCGGCAAACGTCCGGCAGAAGCGGCGGTCCCGGCGTCCGTCATCAAACAGGTCGCCAAGGTCTACGTTGACCTCGGGAAGGCGGATTTCGTCATCGTCGTCCTGGCGCGCGGCAATGCGCCGTTTGCACAAGGCCAATTCACTGTCGCGGCCACTACGTGCCGCCTGCCAGGCGCTGGTGGGGCTCTTTGCGCAATAGTTGTAGTACGCCTGATAACCGAACCCCCAGCGCGATCCGCTCAGGCCGCAGTTCAGGCTGCTATTCTCACGATTTTGCTCAATCGCGCGGTTCGCATAGTCGCGGCATTGTGCAGCCTTGGCGTCACTGATGGCGGGCTGGTCACTCTCAACCGGGCTTTCAGGCTCGGAGTCTTCAGGCTCCGGTGCAGTCGCGCGAGGCTGCGGCACAGGCGGCTTAGGTTTTGGCGTGACTGTAATCCGATTGTCCTGTTGAGGAGGCGTCCGCCGGGCTTGCTTCACAGGCTCTTCGGCCTTTGGCTGCACAGGCGTTTTCGCAACGGGTTCGGTAGCCTTCTCAGCTGTCTCGGCTGGCGTTGGTTGCGGCTTTTGATCTTCTGTTCGCGTAACCGGGCTCGAGGTCGACATTACACCGGAAATGCAGCAGGTATCCGAGCGCTTTGGAGGCACCCCGGTCTTCAGGGCGCACATGGCCTTGGGGCCCTTGGCACCCGGCCAGGCGTAGGTCCACGACCGGCACTGCTTTTCACGCTTGCAGGCATTCTCGCATAGGTCAGGGTTGGGTGCGGAAAGCTTAAACGAGCGATAATCAAGCCCCGGCCGGTCGGTTGACCCATCACGCGCAGCGAACGCGGGCAGGGTGAAAACGCTCATGATCAGGCAAAAAACGGCAGCAGGCCGCAGTGCGAACTTGTAAATCGACATGCAACTTCGTCCCAGAACTGCCCCTCAGGTCGCGATCTTGCCTGTAAACATGGCTCAAATGTGGACTTGGCCACAATTCCCCGGATGACCTGGTGTTGCAAATCTTGCCGAAGTCAGATGGAAAAACTGGTGCCGCATCCGCACGACGCCGTGGCGTTGGGATTGTTGACCTGGAACTGTGCTGCCATCAGGTCGTCCACGAAATCGATCTGTGACCCGAGGACATAGACCAGTGATACGGAATCAATCAGAAGTGTGGCACCGTCACGCTCAACTACGGTGTCGCCATCTTGAGCATTGGCATCAAGCGAGAACTCATACGAAAAGCCCGAACAGCCGCCACCATTGACGGCAAGCCTGAGGGCGGACTTGTCCGGCTCGCTCGAGACGATTTCGCTGATGCGCTTGGCAGCGGCTTCGGTAAGAGTAATCGCGTTGGCCATGTTGTAAGCCCGAATAGTTGTTCGCAGATGCACGTTATGTTGTTAAGCAGGCCCTGTTTGTCAATCGCAATGCTTTTGGAGCAGGAATGAGGCCACCACCAGCCAGGTATGCTTCAAACCCTTCGAGTTCGCGCGGCAGGTTCGTGCCGGAAGAAGATCCCGCTGGCCGTTCGCCGTTTCAGCGTGACCGAGACCGGATCATCCACTCTGCCGCCTTTCGCCGCTTGAAGCACAAGACGCAGGTGTTCGTCTATCACGAGGGCGATCACTACCGGACCCGGCTGACCCATTCGCTGGAGGTGGCCCAGGTGGCGCGCTCGATCGCGAGGGCACTGGGGCTGGACGAAGACCTTACAGAATCGCTCGCGCTAGCCCACGACCTTGGCCATACGCCATTTGGTCATGCCGGTGAACGCGAGCTGGATGCTTGCATGGCTGAGCATGGCGGCTTTGATCACAATGCGCAGGCGCTGCGGATCGTCACCAGCCTTGAGCGCCGCTACGCCGGCTTTGACGGGCTAAACCTGACATGGGAAACACTGGAAGGCCTGGTCAAACACAATGGCCCGCTTGTCGATGCATCGGGCAAACCGGCAGGTCGTTACGCAAGCCGGGGGCTGCCGCACGCCATTGCCGAATTTGCCGAAGGCCATGATCTGCGCCTTGACAGTTTTGCGTCAGCAGAGGCGCAGGTCGCCGCCATTTCAGACGACATCGCCTACAACGCCCATGACCTTGATGATGGTTTGCGGGCTGGCCTTTTTGATATTGAGGCAGTCGTTGATGTGCCCATCGCTGGAGACGCATTGCGGGACGTGCTTGACACCTGGCCTGACCTCGACCGGCATCGGCTAATCCACGAAACAGTGCGCCGGGTGATTTCCTGGATGATCTTCGATGTTATTGAGCAGACCCGCAGGAACGCCGATCATTTGGCCATAGAAACCGTTGAAGACGTGCGGGCCGCGAGTCAGGCCGTCGTTGCATTCTCTGGGGATATGGCTGGCAACAATGCGCTGCTGCAGACGTTCCTCTCGACCCACATGTACCAACATGATGTCGTGAAGGCGATGATGTATCGCGCACGCCGCGTGATGCATGATCTGTTCGATGCTTACATGAGCAATCCGGCACAGCTGCCGCACGGTTGGCAGGAGCAGGGCACCTCGGTTGGCTCCAGCCGCCAGGCCCGGCAGATTTGCGACTTCATAGCCGGCATGACAGACCGCTACGCGCTTGATGAACACAAGCGCCTGTTTGACCTTGACCCGCTTTTCCGTTAAGCCCCCCAACCGGCAAGCTGCTTTGGCAATTGCATGCCGCCACTCCACCCAGTCAAATGTCCGGTCAGATGAACCCATTCGCACATTTCAAGAACGTGCTCGACACCGCACTTGCCGCCTTGCAGGCTCAGGGCGACCTGCCGGCTGGCGCAGATACGTCGAAGGTGGTCGTCGAACCTCCCCGGGATCCGTCGCACGGTGACATTACGACGAATGCAGCGATGGTGCTGGCAAAGGTTGCCGGCAAGCCGCCTCGCGAGATTGCAGCAAAGCTGGTCGAACAATTGAGTGGCCATGGCGATGTCGCGTCCGCGGAAATCGCAGGTCCAGGGTTCGTGAACATGCGGATTGCCGACAGCTTCTGGCCCGGTTTCATCCGCGCCGCACTGGCACAAGGCGAGCAGTTCGGTCACAGTGAGATGGGGGCAGGGCACAGCGTCAATGTCGAATATGTATCGGCGAACCCGACCGGCCCGCTGCACGTCGGCCATTGCCGCGGCGCGGTGTTCGGCGATGCGCTGGCAAATTTGCTCGCCGCGACGGGTCACGATGTCACCCGCGAATACTACATCAATGACGCAGGAAGCCAGATTGAAGTTCTCGCCCAATCGGTTTACCTGCGTTATCGCGAAGCGCTTGGCGAAGAGATTGGGGAAATCCCGGCAGGCCTGTATCCGGGCGATTATCTGGTTCCACTCGGCAAGACGCTGGCAGCCGAGTTTGGTCAGCAGCTGAAAGACATGGCCGAACCCGAGCGCCTGGCGCTGCTCAAGCAACGCGCCATCGACGCGATGATGGACATGATCCGCCAGGATCTAGCGGAGCTGAATATTCGCCAGGAAGTCTTCTTTTCCGAGAAATCTCTTCATGATTCCGGGCAGATAGAGAAAACGGTTCAGGCCATGCGTGAACAAGGCCTGGTGTTTGAGGGCCGTATTCCGCCACCCAAGGGTCAGTTGCCGGAAGATTGGGAAGATCGCGAGCAAACCCTGTTTCGGGCTACCGACTTCGGCGATGATATCGACCGCCCGCTGATGAAGTCGGATGGCTCCTACACTTATTTTGCGGCAGACGTGGCCTATGCCCGGAACAAGATCGAGCGTGGGTTCGATGAGCTTGTCTACGTTCTTGGCGCGGATCATGGCGGCTACGTCAAGCGGTTGCAGGCCGTTGCCAACGCACTCTCGGGTGGCAAAGTGCGGGCTGAAGTTCTGCTGTGTCAGCTGGTCAAGCTGTTCCGCGCTGGCGAGCCTTACAAAATGTCCAAACGGGCAGGGGATTTCGTAACCTTGCGCGATGTTGTGGATGAAGTCGGGGCAGACGTGGTGCGTTTCATGATGCTGACGCGCAAAAACGATGCCCCACTAGACTTCGATTTCCAGAAGGTGACGGAGCAATCGAGAGACAATCCAGTGTGGTATGTGCAATACGCCCACGCCCGGATCGGCTCCGCGTTTGCACGGGCTGAGGAAGAAATCGGGCCAGAGGCGATAAACACCTCAGACCTGAGCGATGAACAGCTTTCGGCGCTCAATGATGAGACCGAACAACGGCTAATACGGTTAATTGCCGGCTGGCCGCGGGCGGTGGAAATGGCAGCGCAGAACCGTGAACCCCACAGGTTGGCGTTTTATCTATATGAAATTGCATCAGAATTTCACTCGTACTACAACAAGGGCAAAGATCAGCCTCAATTAAGGTTTATTTTGCCTAATCAAGTGCATCTTACACGGACGCGTCTCGCGTTGCTGGAAATGATTCGCTATGCTCTTGCGAGCGGACTGGATATCCTCGGCGTGACGCCTGTACACGAGATGTGAAGGTTGGTGGGACTAGATGGATCAGGATACAACTGGCAAGTCGGGGTCGCGCAGTTGGCGCGACAGACTGGGCATAGACGAACAGAAGCCATCAGGTAGCGACAGTACGACTGCTCGCACTGAGCCGGCGTCGAAGCCGTCCGCGCCTGCACAGGCAAAACCTGCCGCGCCACAGGTGCAGGCCAAGGTGGTCGCCAATCCGGCCCCCATGGCACCTCGGCCAGGCACGGCTGCCAAGGCCCCTCCCGCGCCCAAGCCGGCACCAGCGCCTGCACCTCAGCGAGCGGCTCAGGATGACGCATTTGCCGAGCGCCTGCGCAAACATCGCGAGGCTGCCGAAGAGGCTGTGAAAAAGAGGTCCGGCTCGGCCAGCCTTGAAAAGTTTTCATTCGCCAGGAAGGA
>JAWVYF010000076.1:0-11057 GCA_033722845.1 Anderseniella sp.
ATTCCGCCGCTTGGCGGCCAGGTGAAACCGGCTGACATAGAACAGCTGATTGCGCAGATCGAGGCGGGCAGCCCGGAAGCGGTTGACACGCTGGCGCGAAGCTGCCGGATTTCGCCTGAAACCGCCACATTGATCGTCAATGACAAGGGCGGCGAGCCGATTGCAGTGGTGTTCAAGTCGCTGGCGCAGTCGCGGTTGACCATGGCTGAGGCCCTGAAGCGCTGGGCTGTGGCTGGCCGTTTCGGCATTGCCAGTAACGAACGAATAGTTGAACTGCACGCCATGTTTGATGGCCTGTCTTACAACAAGGCGCGGATGTTGCTTGCCTATTGGGACTGGGCATCCCGTGACGCCGGCCCCTATACATCTCTGCTTTCCTGATTAGTAAACGCCTGCCAACTGGCGATTGTTCGACCGCGGTCATTTCAACGCATTCAGTGGTCAATTCAATGCATTCAATTGCATCTCGTGAAAGCAACCGGTCAATTGCTAACGTTGACCTTTGGTAAAAAGAACTTCACGGTAAAGTTTCACCACTCTTTTTATTGAATAATACTTTTACCTTTGATATTCCCGTGCCCAGAGTCGGGGGTGGCTTTTATGATTCTTTTTTAAGTCCAACCGGTGTGAAGGATATCAGTAAAATGACAGAACTTGAAAATCAGGATGCAACGTTTGTGGAGCTGACCGCAGAGATTGTTTGCGCTTATGTCGGCAACAATGCTGTTCCTGCAGCAGAGATTCCGGCTTTGATCAAGCAGGTTCACTCTGCCTTGTCTGAAGCAAGTGCAGCAGCAAATGCGCCGGACACTCCAGCGCCCGAACCAGCCGTTCCGGTCAACCGGTCGATCACCCCGGACCATCTGATCTGCCTGGAAGACGGCAAGAAGTTCCGCTCGCTCAAGCGGCATTTGCGGACGTCGTACAACATGACTCCGGAAGAGTACCGCGAAAAGTGGGGGTTGCGCCCGGACTATCCGATGGTTGCGCCGAACTACGCCGCAGAGCGCTCCCGGCTGGCAAAGAAGATCGGTCTTGGCCAAGGGCGCCGCAAGAGCAGCTGATCTGCTGCGCGCGCAACACAGCAACAATTCAGACCGCCATTGCAGCAACTGCAGTGGCGGTTTTCGTTTGCCCGTGTTCTTTGTGTTGAGTTTTGGTTTGGCCCCCTTGCGAAGCAGTTCGCTCCTCGGTCAAATTGGGAAGAGGCAAGGGCGACAGGGGATACTTCATCGTGGGTGGCGATCTAGAGGGCTTCAGGGCGCAACTTGTGATACCGGAGCAGCAAGAGCTGTTCGATTACTGGCTCGCCTGCTGCGACGGGGCCAGGTTCCCGATGCGCAAATCCATCTCTCCCATCCGTATTCCGCTGCTGCTGCCCTATGTCAGTCTGATCGACGTGGAGGAGGACACTGGTTTCCGCATCCGGCTGGCGGGCACCTCTCTGCGCGATGTGTTTGACCGCGAGATTACCGGTTTGACAGTGGGCGAACTGGAGCGGATGTCGAGTGCCGGCTATTGGCATCGTGCATGTGCGTGCGCAGTAGAAACCGGCATGCCCGTGCACGGCGCCATCAAGTCGCCGCGCACCACGAAGGATCATCTCGTTCAGTTCTGGATGCGGCTGCCGCTGACCACATCGGGCGAAGCCATCGACCAGTTGTTGGGCTTCGATATTTGCATTCCGGCGGGCGAGGTTACCGTGGACCTGGCCGACTGCGACGACGGTGAGGCTGCCCGCCTAGCTGTCTAGACATATAGTCTTTACATCTGCAAGATAACGAACTATATTCCTTTTTTAGGATTGAGAAAGGAATTTCATGACTGTTGCCAATTGTAAACGCGAACTGGAACGTGAGGCACTTGCCAGGTTGCCGAGGCTTGCTGCCAAAACCGCCTATCTTGAGCCGAGCGATTCGGACGCCCGCGCGGCTTTGAACCTGATGTCGCCACGCAACGATCATTCGGCGCCGGTCGCGAAGTGGGATCGCGACCTGGTCGATGCGTTTCACCGGTACGGTTGGGTTGAGCGTGATCCGCTGGGGTGTACTATCCTTTCAAACGGTGGAAGAGCCTGGCTTGCCAGCCGCGGTGTGAAGCGCATTGCCGCGGAAGCTCGTCAGCGAACACCGGCTCAACGGTCAGAGCCGAACAAGGGGCGCAGCGCCAGCCAGGCAGGCGATGCAGCCATCGTCGTTGATGATGCTGAAAGCCCGCTTTCCTGGCTGGCCTCAAGAAAGGGACCCGACGGCCGGCCCATGCTCAGCCAGCAGATGTTTGACGCAGGCGAAAGGTTGCGGCGCGACTTTGAAGCCGGGCAGATGTCGGACCGGGTTACGGCCCAGTGGGGCGCGTCCATCATGCCGGGTGCGCGTGGCAGGTCAGGCCTGCCTGGCCAGACGCTGAACGGCAGTGAAAGAGCACTGGCGGCGCGTCAACGGGTCTGGAAGGCATTGCAGCACGCGGGACCGGGGCTGTCGTCCGTATTGCTGGAGGTCTGCTGCCTGTCTAGCGGCCTCGAAGCTGCCGAGCGTCATCTGAAATGGCCCAAACGCTCAGCAAAGCTGGTTCTGCTAATCGCGCTGGAAAGATTGGCCCAGCACTACGGCTATGACGGCCAGGCTGGTGTTCGCCAGAATGGCCAACTGCAGATGTGGGGTGCAGAAAACTACCGCCCTGAACTGCTTGGGCATCTTCTTGAGGTGTCGGGGGACGAAAGGGCCTGACGCCTCAGGCGCTGCCGCCGGCAGCAACTGCTGCATCTGACTTGAGGCGCGAGATCATGGCTGCAAGGCCATTCGAGCGCTGCGGCGTGAGTGCTTCATGCAACCCCAGCTTGCCAAGCTCGGCTTGCACATCGGTGCGGACGATGTCGCTGGCTGGCTTGCCTGACAGCAGGATGTGAAGAACCGCGATCAGGCCTTTGACGATCAGGGCGTCGCTGTCGCCGCGGAAGGTGAGGCGTGGGCTTGCGTCGCCTTCGTCCACGTTGGACACCAGCCAAACCTGGCTGGCGCAACCTTGTACCTTGGTCTCGCTGGTGCGCTCGGCATCCTCCAGCGGTTCGAGCGTGCGGCCAAGTTCGATGACGTACTTGTAGCGTTCTTCCCAGTCATCGAGGAATTCGAAGTCTTCCAGCAATTGATCAAATGTTGGTTCGGACAAGGTGCGCTCCGCTTTTGCCAGATTGCCAATGGTTTGCGGGCATACCCTGTGTGCCGTGCGATCTCAAGGGGCGGCCTGTTTCAGGGCCGGATTTGTGACCGTGGACGGAAAAAAGAAAATGACCGCAAAGCGCTTAAGGGCAGGTGCGCTTTGCGGTCAAGTCGCCCGGTGGGTTGCCGGGTGGGGTTAGCTTGGGCGGACCGGTTCAGGGCCTCGCCAATCAGGAATCAGGTCGTCAATCCGCAGCGTGTTTGTGCCTGTGCCGTTCTCGGCCACGAGGGTTGTGCTGCCGGTCACAAGCGGGTCGGCTGCCGATTGTTTCAGCTCTGCAGCGGGTTTCGGCTCAGCTTGCGCAGGAGCTCCCGGTTGCTCGAGCAGGTCGGAAATCCCGTTTGAATCAACCGTTCCCCGCAATTGTTTGGCGGCTGGCTGACCATTGGCCCATTCGTAAGCCAGCTTGAACGAGTACTTTGCCTTGGCCTCGGCAACCGACGCCACACTGGCCATTGCCTCGCAGGTTTGCGGCTGGCGGGCGCAGAACGTGGCCACGTCAGCCACGGTGCCGATGGCGGCAGACAACAGCTCGTGTGTTTCCAGCTTGGCTACAGGCGGCAATGCTTCGCCTTGCGTGTCTTCGCTGACAGGAGGTGTCGGCAGCAGCGCAAAGGCAACCGCGCCTAACACGATGTATCTCAGAATACCCATTTTTGACCCCATGACATTTGGTTGATCCAAATATTCATTGGGCTCAAAACTGACAGAAACAAATTATCCGGCACTCAAGGTCGCGATGAGTAATTGACTTGTACTTGAATAAATTTTGTCTAAAATTTTAAACAAATTGGCGGGGACGAAGCTTGAGAAGCTTGGAAATCTGCGGCTTTTGAGCCGCTTTGCAATGCGCTCATCGTCCGTCTGGCAAGGCTGTGTTAACCCAATGGTGACACTATCCGGCAGAGTTTGATTTTCGCCAGTTCAGCCGGTTTGCAGCTTATGCCGAAGAAAGTGCCATCACAACAGATCACAACCAGCCCGGGCCGTGGCGTCATGCTGGCAGGCGCGTGCGTTGCAGCCTTGTTGGCCGGATCGGTGTGGTCGAACCTGCTGTCTGGAAGTCATGAGCCGTTTGATCGCGTGGCGGAGGCGCCACCGCTGAAAGTGGTGCCGGCACCAAGATCCAAGCCCGCTCCTGCCGCGAAGACCTCCAACGCATTCCCGTCTTCAAGTGTCAGCGTGAGTGTGCCGAAGTCTGTGCAGCAACCGGCCGCCAACGATGACCCTCTCGGCCAACTCATTCTGCAGACCGGCTCGCTGAGCCAGGCTTCGGGTGCGCCTTCTACCGCGGATGGAAACGCTGCGCCCAACATGGCCTTTGAGGCCCAGCAGGCCATGGCACAGCTCGACTACTATCGCGGCCCTGTGGATGGCCTCGTCGGACCTGCATATGAAGAGGCCGTGCGGAAATACCAGGCCATGAACGGCTTGCCGGTAACGGGCGTTGTGACAAGGCCTGTCCTGGACCACATGCAAATGGCTGCAACCGTGGCATCGGCGCAGTCGACGGACGTGATCGTGCACAAGGTCCAGAGTGCCCTTGCCGAACTTGGCTATTCGCCCGGACAGATTGATGGCCGCATGGGCCAGCAGACCCGTGATGCAATTCGGGTGTTCGAGGCCGATCGCGGCTGGGATGTAACGGGTCAGATTTCCGAGCAACTGCTTGCAGAACTGCCCGTTGGCCGCGACCTCGCTGCGTCCGGTCAGAACTGACCTGCTGCAGATGTCGGTCAAGGCAGACATCTGGGTTTCAGCCTATCGCAGAAGATGTGAACTGGCAGCCATGCCGGTGGTCATCGTGCGCAAGGGTGCGCCTGAAGCTGGATCCATTTTCGTTGCGATCAGGATGAGTGACGATGAAGTCTGGCTGATGGGCCCGCCAGTGGGACCGCTGCTGGACGATGCAGGCGAGCGCCAGTTCGAGCCGCGTTTTGACAGCCCCCGGCCACAACAAGAGATCGACGCATATCTTGCCCGGCAGGCAGGCTATGATCCCGATATCTGGGTTATCGAGGTGGAAGATCGCGACGGCATCGCCTTTTTGCGCAGCTGATGCAGCCCGGCCTGTTGAGAACGTCCGGCATCTGAACGCCAACGAATTGACGACAGTGGCACACAAGTTAGTCAATTTTTAACCAAACCAGCTGCCTAATCAGGACATCGAAACAATGAGGGGCCGGAAGGTGCCGTGCAACGATGTCCAATGTCCTGAGTTTTGAAGACGCACCAAGGGTGGTCACCGCCCGCAAACGCGAGCCGGCTGCCGGCAAATGCGAAGTTGTCATCTTTCCCGGTGTGCGCTTTGAGCGCCGCACCGACGAGACATGTGACGGACCTGCAAAAAACGCTTCACGCGCACGCAAATTGCGCTAGGCGGCAGACGTGACCCACCCAGGCTTGCCCGTCATGGGGTGACGGAGCAGGCGCTGGCCTTAAAGGCCTCAATGGCGGTTTGCTGTTCAACCGGTCCTGCACCGGCTGATCTCAACACAACAATACCTGTACGGGTTCCGGTCAATACGGTGATCGCATTCATGTTGCGGCCGGTGGAGTTGGCTGCATTCACGATGGCTTGCGGGTCGGGGTCTGCATCGTGCAGTTCGATCGACAGCTGCTTGCGCGGGGCCTGTTGGTCATTCAGCGTGTAGACAGTGTCGCCACGTGGTCCGTAGATATCGATGGACCAGTATTGATCGGGAACCTGGGCACGCATGACCAGTGGCCCCGAGGCGAGGTCGAACGCACAAACCGCATAGACCAGTTCACCAGGAAACTCGGCAAAGCCCATGGCCGCGTTCCCGCTTTCAGCTATCAGCAGCTTGTTGGCACCTGCTTCGTCTATCAGCCTGGCCGTTTGATCTTTCAATTGGCTGGCGGGAACGAACAGAATGTAGGCCAGATGAACGGCCACGGCTGTGAGAATGCCAAACATGATCCAGAAAGCCCGCGACGTGTTCATGAGCAGGTTTCCTGTTTGACTGTTGGCAGTTCAAGCCTGTCGCTGCCCTGGTTCAGGATGGTTTCTGCGTCATACAGCCGGAAGTACAGGAACGGTGCATCCAGGCCGTTCAGTGCGAGCCAGTTGCCTTGTTGCGGGTGAGCCGAGACCCGGATTTCAATGCGGTCATCGTTGGCAATGACATCGTTCTGGCTCAGAACGCCGGTCTGCATATCGCCCTGCTCGCCTACGCTCAGCGTCCAGCGCCGCGCTGCAGGCCTGGCCATGCTGACCAGGTAAGTACACTCTGCAGACAAGCTGCCGCCGTCATCATCGTGCCGACGGAAGAATGTCACGGTTTCGCTGAAGTGTTCCGGCAGCACGCCGGCCAGAAGGTACTTCGACTGGCTGTACGGAGAACTGTTCGGATGGCCAGCTGACGGCCAGGTAAACCAGTTTCCGTGGGTTTCCCGGATCAGTGGATTTCCGGGTCCGGCCAGATAGCGCGCGCTACCAACGCCGACGACGACGCCAAGAAGCAGACTGATTGCAAACCGGGCTGTTGAGTTCATGGGGTTTCTGCACGCTGCTGAGCCGGGGTCCGCTTGGTGCGGGCGCTGGAAGTCTTCTACCTGGGCGAGTGGTAACAGGCGTAGGCCCCAACCCGCAAGTTCATGCGTTCATCGTGTCTGCAACAGTCTTCTCAACCGTTCAGCGTTTCTTTGCCGGGAAGAGTTGAGATTAAAGTTCTGGCGCTTCTGTGGCTGGACCTGCCGTATGCGGGTGCGGCCCTGGGCCTGCCCGCCTGATGCTCTGGGGCGCACCACCCTGACCTTGCTGGTTGCTGGCTTGGGCTGTTTGAACAGGGTGAACATGTCACGCAGCACCTTGACCACTGCATCGTCCTGGGCACCGGCATCTGTTTCGGTTGCTGCTGATTCATCTTCGTCTGTCGAAATCGCCGCCACCTGCACCTCTGCACCACCGATATTGTCGAGGCTGTTGCGGTTCTGTTCGAGAAACGCCGAATGGCTTTCGGTTGCAGGCAGGCCCGCCAGCGAGACCGGTGCCTTGGCCCGGTCAGCGCGCAACATGAATGCTTTCCAGGTCGTCGCCGGTATGGAGCCGCCGGTTGCGCGGTTGGTTGGCGAATAGTCGTCATTGCCGAACCAGACGCCGGTAACGTACTTGGCCGAATAGCCGACAAACCAGGCATCGCGATAACTCTGGGTGGTTCCCGTCTTGCCGGCTACCGGCGTGTAACCGAGGTCGGCCCGGCGCGCCGTGCCCGCGGTGATCACCTGACCCATCATGCGGGTAAGGTCGCCTGCAACGCGCTCGGGGATGACCTGCCTGGCAGGCTCTTCGTTTCTTGCGCGGGAATAGATGACTTCACCGTTGGCACGCCGGATCTCCAGCACGCTGTGCGCTCTGGCCTGTTTGCCACCATTGGCAAAGGTGGCATAGCCGCGGGTGATGTCCAGTACTGTTATTTCGTTCACGCCCAGCGGCATCGAAGGAATTGACAAAAGCTTGGATTCGACCCCGACGAGCCGGGCCGCATCGATGATTTTCTTGCGCCCGATCTGTGTCATCAGCCGCACTGGCACTGTGTTGTAGGACTTGGCCAGCGCGGTCATCAGATTGGTTCTGCCGGCATAGCGGTGGGAATAGTTCTTCGGCGACCAGTTACCGATCGTAATGGGGCCGTCAACAATGCGCGTTTCAGGCTCATAGCCTTCCATCAGCGCCGCCAGATAGACAAACGGCTTGAACGAGGATCCGGGCTGGCGCAACGCATCGGTTGCGCGGTTGAACTGGCTGTCTTCGTAGTCCTTGCCGCCAATGATGGCCTTGATCGCACCATCGGGCGTCATCGAGACGAGCGCTGCCTGGCTGGCATTGTAGCGCTCGCCTTCTGCAGCCAATGTCTTGGCGATCTCTTCGCGGGCCGCGCGCTGCATCTCCAGGTCGATGGTGGTTTTCACCTCTACGACGTAGTCATCTGTGAGGCCTTGCCGCTCAATGATGTCGAGCGTTTCCTTGTAAGCCCAGTCGAGGAAGTAGTCGGGGCTTGAATAGTTGTCCAGCTTCACGACCTGTGCGGGTTTGCGCGATGCTTCCAGAAACTCACCTTGCGTGATGTAGCCCACGTCGAGCATGCGCCCCAGCACCACTGTTGCGCGTTGCTTGGCGTTTTCCGGGTTGACGTGCGGTGCGTAGCTGGAAGGGGCCTTGAACAGGCCGGCCAGAATGGCAGCTTCGGACAGGTTCACATCGCGCACCGACTTGCCGAAATAGAACTGCGCTGCGGCTTCCATGCCGTAGGTGCCGCCGCCGAGATAGGTCCGGTCGAGATACATTTTCAGGATTTCGGCCTTGGTCAGACGGGCTTCGATCCACAAGGCCAGAAACGCCTCGTGCACCTTGCGGCGCAGTGACCGCTCGGGCGAGAGGAACAGGTTCTTGGCAAGCTGCTGGGTCAGCGTCGAGCCGCCCTGCACGACCCCTTGTGCCTGGGCGTTGGCAACCATCGCTCTCATGGTGCCGACAATATCGACGCCAAAGTGCTGGAAGAACCGGATGTCCTCGGTGGCAAGCACCGCCTTGACCAGGTGGGGAGGAATGTCTTCCAGCGGGATGTTGTCATCCTGAAGCACGCCGCGCTTGCCGATGATCTCGCCCGTGTCGTCAGTGAAGGTGACGGCGTATTGGCGACCGGCATTCCAGATGTCATCAGTTTCCTTCAGCGTTGGCAGCGCCAGCGCGATAATGCCAACGGCAATGACCATGCCGAAAGTGGCCATGTCATCAGCCAGGTCGACTACGACCCGTTTCAGACCGGTAATCCGGAACCGCAGCAAAAATGCCGAATAGGCCAGCCAACTGCGGCGCAACCAGTCCGTGGTTTCGAACACAGAGCTTGATACCAGGCTGTCCACGGCCCGGAAGAACTTTATGACCGGTTTCCAGTTCAAGTGTTCACTCGCTTGTGGCGACCTCGTCGGGCCACACCGGTGTGCGGCTCGCGCGTTGAGCAATACCGCTCATGCGTGTATCGATATAGCCCTAACTTAATACAAATCTCTGAACAACTCGCCAATCGCGTTGTCGCATTGTGCAAAGGCACCGGATGACCTCTGAAAAGCCCTTCTGGCAAACCAAGCAGTTGCATGAAATGACCACTGAGGAGTGGGAATCGTTGTGCGACGGCTGCGGCCGCTGCTGCCTTGTGAAGCTCGAGGATGAAGACACCGGAGAAATTCATGACACGGATGTTAGTTGCCAGTTGCTCGACTGTTCAACCTGTCGTTGCACAGACTATGCCAACCGGCATGAGATTGTTGATGACTGTATAAAGCTGGACGTCGACAAACTCGAGGAGTTGCGGTGGCTGCCAAGGACATGTGCCTACCGGCTGTTGTGGGAAGGCAAGCCGCTGTTCGACTGGCATCCGCTGGTTTCAGGCGATCCACAATCAGTTCATGAGGCGGGTGTCTCGGTGAAAGACAAGGTAACCAACGAGCGCGAGGTGGCACTGGAAGACCTGGTGAACCGGATTCGCGAATGGTAACAGGTGTTTAGATAAAAATACCTTTTGTAGGATTTTATACTTGACAACGCCCCGCTGTTTGGGCTATAAAAGGTCATGCTCAAGAAATCCCGGCTCACACTGCGCAGCACCGAGTGACAGGCCGCCGGGTTGGATTTCATAAACACACCGAACAGTGAGAGACTCCGGCATGGCCAAACATGACTGGGACGGCATCCGTGCGGCTTATGAGAGCGGGCTCGGAACCGTCGCTGGCATTGCCAAGGAATTCCACGTCTCTGCGGCGTCCATCTACAAGCGGATCGAACGCGAAGGCTGGCGAACCAGGCACAGCCGCGGCGCAGTACGGGACCGCAAGGCAATGCTCAAGCGCCTCGACGGACTGGTGACGCGCGAGATGGATGCGCTGGAAGAACTGGCTGCATCGGCGGATGGCAAGGCATCGCTGGCAGAGCGAGAGCGGTTGGCCAAGGCCGCAGCGGGCCTCATCAAGCTCACCGAGACAATCTCGGTGCTCGAACGTGAGCTGAGCAAGACGGCTCAGATGTGCGGTGATCCGGGTGAACACAAGGAAGAAGATGAAAACTCAATGCGTCAGGGCCTTGCGGAACGCATTTCTGAACTGTGCCGGAAGTGCACAAGTGGAAGCGGCACTGGAAAGCCTGAACCGGAGTGAGCTTGAATTCGCAGGGACCGACTGGCCGACCTGGGCACATGACGCCCAGTTGCCACCGGACGAAACCGGCGGCCGGCCAGATTGGTCGACCTGGCTGGTTCTGGGTGGCAGAGGGTCGGGCAGGACCCGCGCTGGCGCGGAGTGGGTGCGGCGGCTGACGGAGCGCGCGCGCATCGGTGCAGCACCTGTCCGTATCGCGCTGGTGGGGCCGAGTTATTCGGAAGCGCGTGAGGTGATGGTGGATGGTGTATCCGGACTGAATGCGCTGCATTGGCGTGCCGAGCGGCCACAGTTTATCAGTTCGCGGCGCATGCTGGTGTGGAGCGATGGATCGACTGCGCATCTGTTTTCTGCTGAAGACCCGGAAGAATTGCGTGGGCCGCAGTTTGATGCGGCCTGGTGCGACGGCACTCGGCTGTTGCGCGATATACGTCGCCGCCCGACGACTGGATGTTGTTTTGCGGGATTGCGCTGGGTTATGCGGATCAGGACGCGCCGATCAATACGCTGCGCACTGACCGGGCTGAAGTCGACGAATTTGCCGATTTCAAGGGTTTTTAGAAGGATGAGTGGGGTGTTCATCGCTGGTTCATGTGTGGCAAGGCATTGTCCGGTCAACTAAACCGGGGATTTGTGAGATTATGATCAAACGTCGAAACATATGCGCA
>JAWVYF010000077.1:0-10992 GCA_033722845.1 Anderseniella sp.
ACATGCCGACGTGTTCGGCAATGGCTACGGCACGCCGCTCAAGCCCGTGGAGGACTGGCTGGCAGCCGGCAAGGATGTGCTGTTCGACATTGACTGGCAGGGCACGCAACAAATCCATGCCCGCATGCGCGACGATCTGGTGCGGGTGTTCATCCTGCCGCCCTCAGCCGAAGAGCTGCGCGACAGGCTGGTGCGCCGGGCACAGGATGCAGCATCGGTTGTGGCCAAGCGCATGGCTGAAGCGTCCAACGAAATCAGCCACTGGGCCGAGTACGATTATGTGCTGATCAATGACGATCTGGATGCCTGTGATGCAGCCATCGGGTCGATCCTCAAGGCAGAGCGGCTGCGCCGTCACCGCCGGGTCGGGCTGGACACGTTCGTACGCAAGCTGCGCAAGCATCTTTAGGTTTGGCGGCCAACCGATTCAGAAGACTCGCGAAATTGCCGGGCCTTGAATCAGTTTGTCAGCCCGTCATAGACGTTTGCCAGCCGGCAGAAGCCTGAAACGTCCACCTGCTCGGCGCGGGTCTGCGGATCAAGCCCGGCTTGCGAGATCAGGGCTTCGGTATCGCCGCCAAGCGCCTTCAGGCTGGAGCGCAACATCTTGCGCCGCTGGCCGAAGGCGGCTGCGGTAACCTTCTCCAGCACGGCTGCCCGGCAGGGCACGGGCGCGGCTTCAAGTGGCGTGATGTGCACCACCGACGAGGTGACCTTGGGCGGCGGCGTGAAGGCGCGCGGTGAGATGTCGAACAATTTGGTTGCCTGGCAGCGCCACTGCGAGATGATCGACAACCGGCCATAGGCGTTGGAGCCCACGTCAGCTGTAATGCGCTGGGCGACTTCTTTCTGGAACATCAAGGTGAGGGACTGCCACCATGCCGGCCAAGGTTCCTGCAACAGCCAACCGGTGAGCAGCGGCGTGGCGATGTTGTACGGCAGGTTGGCGGTGATCTTCACCGGGCCTTCAGCGCGCGCGGCAATGGCAGCCCAGTCGACGGTGAGGGCGTCAGCCTCGATCACTTCAAGCCGTCCGGGCCAGGCCGCCTCGATCTCGGCCAGGGCAGGGCGGGTACGATCATCGCGTTCGACGGCAATGACCTTGCTCGCCCCTTCCATCAGCAGTGCACGGGTGAGCCCGCCGGGGCCGGGGCCGACCTCCAGCACGGTGGCACCTTCAAGCGGGCCGGCGGCACGGGCGATGCGGCGGGTGAGATTGAGGTCGAGCAGGAAGTTCTGGCCGAGTGACTTGCGCGCTGACAGGCCGTGACGGGCAATCACCTCACGCAAGGGCGGCAGGCCGTCTTCGCTGGGGGGCGCCGTCATGCCGGGGTCACGCTGGCAGCCATCGACTGCGCTGCGTTGAGCGCAGCGATGAAGCTGGACGGATTTGCCTTTCCGCTGCCGGCCACGTCCAGCGCGGTGCCGTGGTCGGGCGAGGTGCGCACGAACGGCAGGCCGAGCGTGGTGTTGACCCCGATGTGGAAACCCAGCGTCTTGACCGGAATGAGCGCCTGGTCGTGATACATGCACAACGCCAGATCGTAGCGCGCGCGGGCCTCGTCATGGAACATCGTGTCAGCCGAATGCGGGCCACTGGCGCTGATGCCCTCGCTGCGCAAGGCGGCGATGGCAGGGGCAATGATGTCGCGGTCCTCGGTGCCGATGCTGCCGCCTTCACCGGCGTGCGGGTTGAGACCCGCAACGGCGATGCGCGGGTTGGCGATGCCGAAATAGCGCGCCAGATCGCGGTGAATGATGCGGCCTTGCGCAATGATGGCGGCTCCCGACACAAGGCCCGGCACGTCGGCCAGCGGCACGTGAACCGTGAGCGGAACGGTGCGGAAATCGCCCGCCGACAGCATCATGACCGGTTCGGCCTCGTGTCCGGCCTCACGCGCAAGGTGGGCGAGGTAATCGGTGTGGCCCTGATGGGAGAAGCCGGCCTGATAGAGCGTTTCCTTCTGGATCGGGCCGGTGACCATGCCGCCTGCCTCACCGGTCATGACCAGCCGCGCGGCCTCTGCGATCCAGTCGATCACCGAAGCTGCCAGAGCTCCGGAAGGTTGGCCGGGCGTGACCTCGCCGTTCAGGGCCGAGTCGAGAACCGGCAATCCCCGCTCAAGCGCTTGCGTGGCTTCCGCCAGGCTTGAGATGCGCACCACCGGAGCGGCGTTTGAAAGCCCAAGCAGCCGGCCGCGCGCTTCCAGCGTTGCAGCGCAGCCGATGACAACAAAAGCCGGCACGTCGTGCTGGCCGGATGCGCGCGCAGCGTATGCCTGGAGCATGATGTCCGGACCGGCACCGGCCGGCTCGCCAAGCGATGCCACGAGTGGAGTGGAGGCGGAAGTCATGGCCGTCGGTCTTGTCCCTTCAGGCGCAAGTTGCGGGCATCAGGGCCGGAACGCGGGGTCCTTGTAATCGACAAAGGCCTCCTTGCGGGCCTCGGCCATGGCTTGCTGGATCAGGTCTTCGAACTGCTCGTTGCGCACCGCTGCCTCGATCTGGCTGCGATCGGGCGCCGGTGGCCGGATCTTGCGGGTGCCGCAGTTGGCGAACAGCTTGATGCCGGTCGGGCCTGGCACTGGGCCGATCAGCTTGCGGGTGCCCGCCTTGACCAGCGCTGCACGAAGCTCCTTCGGCAGCTTGTCCAGATCAGCTTCCATGCGCCGTGCAACTTTCACGTTGAAGATGTCGCGGCTGGCCGACTTGATTGAATTGCAGCCCTTGTAGCGCTGCATGATCTGCTGGGCCTCGACGGCGCGGGCATACATCAGATGCTGGCCCATGGCCGACTTCGGGTTCTCCACGGGCAGGTCGACCTGCTGCACCGAGATAACCGTGATCGGCTTCATGCGCGGATCGCTCATGATCTCGTTCAGCTTTGCATCGACCTTGGCCTGATCGACCTTGATGTCGGTATCCACTTTCTGCTGCTGCATGACCCAGCGGATATAGATTGATCCCTCGATCTGGTTCTTCAGGGTGGTCTCGTTGACGCCCTTCTCGCCAAGCCGCTTGCGCAGATCGGCGCGTGAAATCTTCATGCGCTGCGTCATGCCGGAAATGCGCTCGTCAAGCTGCTTGTCGGTAAGCTGGAAGCCCAATTTGCTGGCTTTCGCCTTGGCAACCTTCTCGTTGACCAGCGTGCCGAGAATGCGCTTGCGCGTGGCAAAGTCGGTGCCGACGCGGCCACCCAGGGCGTTCTCGAGGTTGATGCGCTGCGAGATGTCAAAGTTGGTGATCGGCAGGTCATCGACCGTTACGGCAACGCCCTGCGCGTTCTTGAGGCTGACCTTTTCGATGCCGCTTGACGGACGTGCGGCTGCAAGCGCGGCCTCGGTATTGTCCAGCCCGGCATAGCTGCCTGCCGCCGCATTGGCTGGCTGCGCTGCCGGCCCGCCGGGCGGTTGCTGCAGCGCGGTTGCAGGTGCGTTGGAGGAAGCAGACGGCTTGTCGCTGCTGAGGTAGTCGTACAGGTCGGTCTGGCCGCTGCAGCCCGTCAGCACGACAAGCGCAATGGCTGCCACGCCGGCCTTGAGGCGCGGGCGGAAAATCTGGGCTGGTGACTTCGAAGCAATCATGGTCAACGCGTTACTGTCCTGAAACACTGGAGCCGATCGACGTGCTGCCAAGTGTCACGAGTTCGATATCCAGAAGGAACGAGCGGTCGCGGCTGTTGTCGCGGTCGGTCAGGAATTCCTCCTTGTAGCGGAAGCGCATCTTCATGCAGTCGCAATCGAACGCTACGCCGACTTCCCGGTCAATGAACTGGTCCGTGATGATGTCATAGCGGGCACCGCCAAACACACTCACGCCACCGCCGATGCCAAACTCCGCCATCCCCCAGATCTGTTCCTGGTTGTTCGGGCGGCCATACGCCACCGCCTGTTCTACTTTCACGTAGTTGAGGGCAGTTTTAAGGCGCTCGAATGTGGCGCTGACCCCAACATCCTGCTCGCGCATGGCCGCGGTGTCTAGATCGAACCGCGCCTGATAGCTGACCCGCCAGTGTTCATCCGGCTGGAACCAGACGGCACCGACGAGGTCGGACACGCTTTCCTCCAGCCCGGAGCCGGGGACGAAGCTGTTCTGACCTGCAATGTGGTAGGACTGGCCGAAGCTGGCATTGAACGAGCCGCCTTCCGGCAGGCCAAGCGTGTACAGGAAGCCAGCGTTCACCCGCGTCCCGCCCTCATAGCGGTCATTGCCGCTGAAACGGTTTTCGAGGAACAGGTTGGTGGTGGTGAAGTTCAGTGAAATCGCGTCTTCGTTGCCCCACTTCGAGATATCGCCTTCATCCTTCGAGGTGATGATCTGCGCAATCGGAGTGAGCACATGGCTGCCCATCTCGTTGTAGTTGACCAGCGGCATGCGGATATCGACACCACCTGAGGGCAGGATGCGGCCATCGGTGATCTGGCTTTGCAGGGTCAGCGGCGGCGGGACGGAGTTGTCCGCACGCTGTGCAGGTACGTTTTTGCTGACCAGCAGATCACCGCGCACCCGCGCAAACGGGGTAATGATCACGCCGGGATCCGTGACGATCTCGTTGCGCCAGTGCAACTGCGTGGTGGCTCTCAGCTGCTTCGTGCCCTGCACCACGTCGAAGGTCTGCGGATTGGTGTCGTAAGGCACCCAGGCCCGGTTGCGGAACAGCGCGTACATGTCCGTGTTGATGCCCAGCTCGCCACCCAGCACGGGGAAGTCGAACGTGTAGTCGTGACGGAAGTAGGGGGCCGCGGTCGGGAACGTATCCTGATCGTCGGTACTCAGCAGGCCCTGGAAATTGTAGGCCCGCACGGTCGTGTAATTGCGATCGTGAATGCCGTCCAGGTAGATGTAGCTGGCAAGCTCGGTGCGCTCATCGAAGTCGTACTGGCGGCCGAACGTATCATCGGAAACGATGGTGCCGTCCCAGCCCCACTTCCACCACTGATTGATGGAAAACTCGCCCTGGCTGCGCAGCCAGCCGCGCCAGCGCACATCGCCGGGAGACGCCAGCTGGTCCGGGTTAAGCTGGTAGGCCCCGACACCGTCGATGCTGTACTCGCCCTTGGCGGTGCGATGGCGGAACTGGGCGCGCATGATCGGACCCTGTTCGGTCGTCCATTTGGGCGACACGGTGAGGTCCATGTTGGGCGCGATGTTCCAGAAATAGGGCTGCTCGTAGCCGAAGCCGAACACCGAGGAATGGCTGAACCGCGGAATGAGAAAACCGCTGCGGCGTTTCACGGTCGGGTCCGGGTGCCACAGGTAGGGCCAGTAGAACACCGGCATGCCCAGCACTTCCAGCCGCGCATCGCGGTGGTACAGCGTGCCTTCGTTTTCGTCGTGCGTGGTTTCCGAGGCCACCAGCTGCCAGGCGGGCGTGCCGTCATCGGTGACGCAGGACCGGCAACGGGTGTAGGTCACCCGCGTGTAGACGGTCAGGTAGCCGTCGCGGCGCTTGGCATAGCTGGCGGTCACCACCGCCTGGTTGGTCAGCAGCAGGCGCAGGTGTTCGGCAAATCCGTCCCGGAACCGGTTCTGCAGCTCCAGGATATCAGCCTCGAGGATGTTGCCGCCTGGTTCGCGCATCCGGATTTCACCTTCGGCGCGCATCGTGTCGGTGGCCTGGTTGTAGGTCACCCGCCGGGCAATCAGCACGTAGTCGCCGTAGGTCAGGATAACGTTGCCGGTGGCGATGGCGGTCTTGTTGCGATCGTCGAATACGATCTGGTCGGCATCGACATCGACCGCGGTGCCCTTGGGCGGCGTCTTGAAGCTGGTGCGGCTGTCGCCCTGGAAATCGGATTTGCCGCTGGCAACCGACTGGGCCATGGCAGGCGAGGCAACGGGAAGTGTGCCGAGCAGCGCAGCGATCGTGCACGCGAGCGCCAGCACCCACGCGCGCACAGCTGCGCGCTCCCGCGTGCGGGCGCATGCTCGCGCGCGCGCGTGAAGCGGCTGCGGGTTCGCCTGTGCGTATTTCGGCGCCTTGGCTATGCCGTATCCCCTATCTTCCGGCTTCGTCTCGCGCGCCCCCTCAAGCGCCCTTAACCCCAAGCCGATTGCACCCGTTGACCGGGTCTGATCCCTGCTGTTCGTGCGCACGAATTGGCAAGCGGTTGAGCAAGCTTCAGTGCACGAACGACCGCCCGTGCCGCGAAGCAGCCCGGACGAAAACTCTAACCCTCGGAGTTTTAACCTGTTTCGGCAGGAAAAGAGAAGGCCTTGACAACAGATTTTTAACGTTTCCAGCGGTCTGGATCAGGGCTGATTGTGCGGCTGGTAAACCGCCGGTGAACGCCCTGGTTCAGGCTGAATCCACATGACAGGACCAGCCATTGCAACGCCCCGGTGCCGCCGTTACAAATATCACAATTCCTGAAGGTCAGATGCCGTTTCCGCTCCCGCTGTGCGAGACTTCGCTGACCTGACAAATCAACCTGCCGAAGGACATGCCCATGAAGGTTTCTTTCACCTCGTTTTCCGTGCCCAACTCCGGTTCCGTCGCCTTGCTTGTAGGCGATGGTGCCAAGCTGTCTGCCTCGGCCAGGCAAGTGGATGAGGCAACCGGCGGTGCGGTTTCGAACGCGATCAAGGTGGCGGGCTTCAAGGGCGAGGCGGAGAAGACGCTGGAGTGCATTCCGCCTGCCGCCAGCAAGATTGACCGCGTGGTAATTGTTGGCGTGGGCAAGGCAGCAGACCTGAACCCGACCCGGCTGGAATATGCCGGGGGTGCGCTGGCCGGTGCCTTGCAGGGCGCGAACGCCAGCGCGGTGACGGTCTGTGCAGAGCTTGCCTCGCCCGGCAAGATGGAGGCTGAAACCGTGGCCGCGCGGGTGGCCTCGGGCATGCGTCTGCGGGTGTACAAGTTCGACAAATACAAGTCGAAGAAAGCCGACGCTGCAAAGCCGCTGGCAACGGTGAAGGTGATGACGGACGAGGCCGCAAAGGCGCGCAAACTGTATGCCGAACTGGATGCAGTTGCGGCTGGCGTGCACATTGCGCGCGACCTCGTGAACGAGCCGTCAAACCATTTGTATCCGCAGTCTTTCGCAAACGAAATCAAGAAGTTATCCAAGCTCGGCCTGAAGGTTGAACTGCTTGACGAGAAGGCCATGAAGAAGCTCGGCATGGGCTCCCTGCTGGGCGTGGCACAAGGCTCGGCGTTCAAGCCCTACCTTGCCATCATGACCTGGGACGGCGGCAAGAAGGGCGACAAGCCGGTGGCCTTCGTCGGCAAGGGCGTGACCTTCGATACCGGCGGCATTTCCATCAAGCCGTCCGGTGGCATGGAGGACATGAAGGGTGACATGGGTGGTGCCGCCTGCGTGACCGGGCTGATGGCAGCGCTTGCCGGACGCAAGGCCAAGGTCAACGCGGTGGGCGTGGTCGGGCTGGTCGAGAACATGCCCGGCCACAACGCTCAGCGCCCCGGTGACGTGGTGACGTCCATGTCGGGACAGACCATCGCCGTGCTCAACACTGACGCTGAAGGCCGCCTCGTGCTGGCCGATGCGCTGTGGTACACGCAAGACCGCTTCAAGCCGAAGTTCATGGTCAACCTGGCGACGCTGACCGGTGCCATTCTGATTGCGCTGGGCAAGGAACACGCCGGGTTGTTCTCCAATGACGACAAGCTGTCCGAGCAGTTGTCGAAGGCAGGGCTGACGACGCTGGAGAAGGTGTGGCGGCTGCCGCTGACGCCGGAATACGACAAGCTGATCGACAGCGACATTGCCGACATGAAGAACATCGGCGGACGCCTCGCCGGCTCGATTACGGCTGGTCAGTTCCTGCAGCGATTCGTGAATGGCGTGCCGTGGGCGCATCTAGATGTCGCAGGCACGGCAATGGATTCGCCCAAGACCCCGATCAACCGGTCGTGGGGGTCGGGCTGGGGCGTGCGCTTGCTGGACCAGCTGGTGCGCGACAACTACGAAAAGTGATTCTTACGTTAGGGGTAGTTGATGCGATGCGCCGCCGGATGGCTTGAGCTGTCCGGCGGTTTTGTATTGCAGCTGTGTTACAGGCCCCGGACGGCGGCGATGTAGGCCTGAATGCCGTGCTGGTAGTTGATGATCGCTTCCTCGCGTTCGCTCTGGCTGGCCTTGAACTCGTCCAGTGAAGCTCTGCCGCGCTTCATGTTGCGCAAGGTGCGGTTGGCGCGGACTTCCGTGGCCCGGCGCTGCTTTTCAAGCCATACGCGAAGGGCTTCCAGTTCCTGACGGCTAGCGCCGGACAGATCGAGCCCCTTGAAACTGAACCCGTTGAGCGGCCTGTCACCGCCCACTGCATCGGCATCGCCATACCACGCGGCCGGCCTGCACACTGCACTGCCCTGGTTGGTTTCGGTGCAGGCGGACTTGCACAGTTCTTCCACCTCGCCGGAACAGCAGTTGCAGACGCCGGCGGCTTGTGCCGGTCCAAGCCCGGTCAGCATAACGAAGCCTGCAAAGACCAGCGATTTGACGCTTGAGTTCATGTTTGTTGCCCCCCACCATTTCGCAGTATTGCCATTTGTTGATCAAACACTAGCGCGCCGCACACGGCACTGCAAAGCGTTGAATGGGCCTTGACCACAGCTTGCTGGAAGGGCTTGTGTAGCGTCCGGACACCATGACTGAAGTGCTCTTCTACCATCTCGAACGCGCGTCCGCGCAAGACGTGCTGCCTGTGCTGCTGCTCAAGACACTTGAACGCGGCTGGCGGGCCGTTGTGCAGGTAGGCCGCGAGGACATGCTGCCGGATCTGTCGAAGGCCTTGTGGTCGTGGCGTGACGACGAGTTCCTGCCGCATGGCAGCGCTGAGGACGGCCATCCCGAACATCAGCCCATATGGCTGACCTCAGGCGATGATGCGCCCAACGGGGCCACGGTGCGTTTTCTGGTCGAAGGCGCAGATTGTACGAACACAAGCGGTCTTGAGCGGCTTATCGTGATGTTCGAGGCCCGTGACGAGGATGCGCTGGCAAGGGCGCGTCAGAAATGGAAAGACGTTTGCGCCACGCCGGGTCTGACCGCAACCTACTGGCAGCAGGACGAACGCGGCCGCTGGATCAAGAAGGCCGAGGGTGGAAACGCCAAACCGCAAGAGGATGGCAGCAGCCATGAGTGATGATTTTGCAACACGCCGCACGAAGGCGCGCGAGCGTACCGGCAGCCTGCAGGCTGAAGCGGAATCGCGCGGTGATCCGCTTGCCTGGTTCGACGAGGTCTACCGGCAGGCAGACGGTGACGCGGCGCAAGTGCCGTGGGCCGACGAGGAACCGCATCCCGGCCTCGCAGAATGGATTGCCCGCTCCGGTGAAATTCACGAGGGCAGTTGCCTCGACGTTGGCTGCGGGCTGGGCGACAACGCTGAAGCGCTGTCTGCAACGGGCTATGATGTGACGGCGTTTGACCTGTCAGAAGCAGCCATCGATTGGGCGAAGAAGCGTCATCCCCATACGCGGGTGAACTACGTGGCGGCCTCGCTGCTGGACGCACCGGAAGCGTGGCACCGGGCGTTTCACCTCGTGCACGAGACCTACACGCTGCAGGCCCTGAAGGCACCAGAGCAGGAACGCGCGTTTGCTGCCCTTGCAGAATTTGTGGCCCCCGGCGGCAAGCTGCTGGTGATCTGCCGCTCACGTGAAGAAGACAGTGAACTGACCGGTCCGCCATGGCCGCTGACCCGGAGCCAGGTCATGCGGTTTGCCGAGCTTGGCCTGACACCGCGGGCGTATCAGAGCTTCGTGGTGCGCGATGGCGAGCGCGAGATCCCCCATGCGCGCGCGGTGTTCGTGCGTGAGGAAGAATGAGGAACGGCGATGAGTGACAAGCTGAGATACCGGTTGCTGACCGGCAAGGACGACAGGTCGTTCTGCGAACGGGTGTCGAAGGCGCTGGAAGACGGCTATGAGCTGCATGGCTCGCCGTCCATCACCCACAATGGAGAGCACTGTGTGGTGGCCCAGGCCATCGTGCTGAAACAGTCATGAAGCTGTACGAACTGGCAGCCGGCGATGGCCGGCGGTTCTCGCCGTTTTGCTGGCGCACGCGGCTGGCGCTGGCCCTGAAGCGCATGAGCGCTGAGGCCGTCCGTGTGGAGTTTCTGGATATCCCTGCCATTTGCGGCGGGACCGGCAAGTCGGTGCCGACGCTGGAACTGGACGATGGCGAAGTGATCGTCGACAGCTTCGAGATTGCCCGCCGGCTGGACGAGATACAGCCGGACAAGCCGCTGTTTCGGGGTGATGCTGCACAAGCCCATTGCCGCCTCGTTGAAGGTTGGGCCAATGCGGGCGTGGCGATGCAGGTGCGCAATCTGGTGATCGTGGATATCTGGGCCGCGCAGTCACCGGACAACCAGACGTACTTCCGCGACAGCCGCGAAAAGCGGTTCGGCCGCACGCTGGAAGATATCCAGCAGGGCCGTGAGGATCGGGTGAAACCGTTCAACGAAGTGATGCTGGCCCCCATTGCCCATGCGCTGGCACACGCTGACTGGCTGGGCGGCGACGCGCCTGATTATGCCGATTGCCTGCTGTTTGGCTCGCTCGTGTGGGGGCCGATCATCTCGTACTTCGAGATGCTGCAGGACGGCCCAGTGAAGGGCTGGTTGAAGCGGGCTTGCGAGGTGCTGAAAGACGAGCCCGAAATCGCTTCGGTGCTGGAGAAGCTTTAGCCGTTACACGCAAACGCCTGCAGCAACGCGCCGCGCACAACGCCTGCGGCGGGTTTCTGCCGTTCTTCAGGGCGGCGGGCGAGATAGCGCGTGACCAGTTTGGAGAAGGCGGCTGTAGAGACATCGCGCGGCATGCACAGCTGCTTGTCCATGCCCGGCTCGGCCAGCATCGCGTCCGCCACGCCGGTGATGTAGCCGGCGCAGATTCCGTCGTCATAGCCGCCGCCGTGGGCGGAGTTGCAGAATTTTGACAGCACCAGCGCGGAGAACCGCGGTTTGCCGGTTTCGGCCAGCGCGCCGGAACTGGCCAGAGCGAGAAGCGCAAGGCCAAGCAGT
>JAWVYF010000078.1:0-10960 GCA_033722845.1 Anderseniella sp.
ACGACGGCGAAAAAGATGACGCCGGTGCCAACATAGACTGTCTTGTCCAGCTTCAGAGGCAAGCCATACATCTGAAACGGCGGGCCGCCTGCATGCGACACAAAGCTGGTAAAGCCGGCAACGGTGCCCCAAAGCCGTCCTTTCAGCGTATTGTGGGGCAGTGCATTGCGGGTTTCGCCGCCGCCAAACCACCATTGCAACGAGAATGCGACGGACAGGGCTCCGACGATGAGGCGAATATGGCTGTCGTTTACGTAAGCTGCAGTTAACCAGCCAATTGCAATGCCTGCCAGGGCGCCGGGCAGCATGATGACAAGGGTGCGCCTATCGTAGATGCCGCGCCAGGCGTAGAGGCCGGCGAGGTCCATTACGACCAGAATGGGCAGGAAGATTGCAGCAGCCTGAATGGGTGGAATGACCAAAGCCACGATCGGCACGCCGAGCATGGCCAGGGCACCGCCGAAGCCACCCTTGGACAGCCCGATCAGGATGACGGCAAACACCGCCAGAGCGTAGAAAACCGGATCCGTGATCATTGCGCCTGCACCATCAGAGACGGCTGATGGTGTGCGCGGTGCGGGCGATCAGGTCAAGCGTGCTGTTGCTAGCCCGGGAACGCTTACCGGGATGCGGCCGGCGATGCAGCGATCTGCTGGTTCAGCGCGATGACTTGCGGGCGCTGCTCCCACCATTGTGCCAGTGGCTTGACGCCGTACCATACGGCCAGCGTGACGGCCCAGCCAAGATAAGCGTCGATGGCATAATGCCAGGCAAGATGCACCGAACCCAGATAAACCAGGACAAAGTGGGCAATCAGGATGCGGTGTGGCCACTTGCCGAACGGCCGGGAGGCCAGCACGAACAACAGCGACAGTGCATTGTGCATGCTTGGCATGGCCGAAATGCCGTCCAGAACAGTTGTGCCGTCAAAGCCCTTCCACAGCAGGTCCTGGGTGTCGATGGCCCAGATCGGCCAGTATTCGCGCGCATAATGGAGATATTCCATCAGGGGCGTATAGGGGTCCGGCGACAGCCCGATGCGGGTGAAGTATGCCGGGCCAGCCGAGGCCAGACCAATGGCCAGCGCAGTGCCGCCGATGACCCAGACCAGCATGAATGACAGGAGAAAGCGGGTGCGCTCGACGCTTGAACGGGTCGAGAATGCCCAGCCGTACCAGACCATCCACATGCCAAACAGCCACAACTTGTAGGACAGGTTGATCACGAAGGTGATGGCGGGATAGCCGAGCAGCGGCTGCATCAGTTCGTATGGATGGTAGCCGAAGTGAAGGGCCTTGTCCCAGGCGGCAAAAGTGGCGTCCCAGGCAAAGCCGTTGAACGAGGGAACGGATGATTTGTATAGCCCGAACAACGTCATGAACGGCAGCAGAGCCAGCAGCGCGGGAACGCCCAGCGCAATGCGCCGGGAGTCACGGACAAGGTTCCAGAAGTCCACGATGGTGGTTCTGGTCGGGCTGCGGTCGCCGACGATGGAAGCGATGTAGACCAGCCGCATCGGGATAATCGACATCAGCATGAGCGGAATGCCCATGGCCAGCGTGATCCCGACATTGGTAAAAAACGACGAGACCGAGAATTGCAGGATGAACAGGCCGGCAACGAAGTAGGTTGCGACGATCAGGTAGATCGGCGCATGAGCGCGAAACCCAAGCGCCAGCAGGCCGCTGACGCCTGCATAGGTGGGTGAGATCGTTGGGCTTGCCGTGTTGCTGGACATGCGGTTTTCCCGGGTGCCGGAGTGAAACGCGAGCTACGACCGTAGCGGAACGGCACTTAGGAAAGGGTAAACCGGCGCCTTGTCAGGTTTGGCAGGGAGTTGTTCTCATTCGCCGGCAACGAGCGGCTTGTTCAGGGCTGGCGTTGGCTCACGGCGCGCTTGCCAGTGGGCATAGGCCCCGGCGGCCGCCACGCAGTAAGCCAGGCCTGCCAGCACGTCTGCCAGGTAATGCCCGCCGATGGCCAGGGTGGAAATCACCATCACAATGGTGAACGGCAGCATGACCCAGAACAGCCAGGTGCCGCGCACTGCCCAGTTGCACATCACCGGGGTGATGGTGTGGAACGAGGGAAACGTGACGAGGCCCGTGGTGGCGCTGAGCGTGATGGTGCTCATGGTGCCGTCGCGCAGGGCGGTGAAGTCTGGCAGGTGGTAGCGCCCGGCCAGCTGCGGGATGTTGGCGACCAGCTCCGGTGCGGGGTTGTAAAAGGCATAGGCTCCGACCGCGGGCATGAACGTGACGAAGAAGATGCTCGAAATGCTGGTCATTCCCATGAGCAGGGTGATCTCGCGGACCCGTTCGAAGCGCCGCGTGACAAGCAGAAAAACCAGCGTGACAATCATGCCGGAGAGCAACTGATTGTAGGTCCAGGTCAGAAGGCCGGTTGCCCAGGCGCGTTCGTTGACCCAGGCCGTGTGGGCCAGCCAGTCAAAGCCGATCAGCGCATCGAACGCCGCCAACTGCGTATCAATCAGCGGGTATCCTGCGCCGACGGCCAGATAGGAGGCAGCACCGAGCAGGGGTGCGATGAGGATGAGGTAGGCGAGGATAAAGTAGAGTGCCGACATGGCACGTTGCCGCGACTGGTAGCGGATGCCGATGCAGAACAGCCAGATGCCGAGCAGGATGCCCGGGCCATCTTCTCCCAATGCAATATCGAATGACGAGCGCGACCAGATGACCAGGCACACGCCTGTGAGCAGTGCCATGGCCAGCCACAGGCTGTAATGCGGGAATAGGCGCGCATCGAATTGCGACCGGATGAATGCCATGACCTGGTCACGGGTTCTGGTGAGCAATCCTTGCAGCATCTGGCGTGGCCCTTGTGGTTGCCGGTTTGGACGCAAACCATAAACGGGGTTGTTTACCACCCCGTAAACCACAGGCCTGGCGCCCGGAAGGCGCGGCTTTCGCTGGTCTTTTCGACAGTCGGGGGGTGAAATTTGCCCGGTTGGGCCAAAGTTGGGCTTGCTAGAGGGCAATGCGCCGGGACAAAAGAGAAGAAACAGGAAAAACCGGGCGCACGTGCCAGCACAGTGCGAAGGCATCAGAGAGGAAATCCAGATGAGCCGCTATCACGAAGTTTATGAAGGGTGGAAGCAGGACCCGGAGGGCTTCTGGGCTGAGGCGGCAAGGGATATCGACTGGATCAAGCCGTGGGACAAGGTCTATGACCGGGTTGACGGGCTGGACCGCTGGTTCGTCGGTGCGCAGTGCAACACCTGCTGGAACTGTGTCGACCGCCATGTTGAAGCGGGCCGCGGTGAGCAGGCGGCGATCATTTATGACTCGCCCATTACCGGGGCCAAGCGCACCATCTCCTATGCTGAATTGCTGGATGAGGTGGCAACCTTTGCAGCGGTGCTGAAAAAGCGCGGCGTGGACAAGGGCGACCGCGTCATCATCTACATGCCAATGGTGCCGGAAGCCGCCATTGCCATGCTGGCGTGTGCGCGACTTGGAGCGATCCATTCGGTGGTGTTTGGCGGCTTTGCGCCGAAGGAACTGGCGACCCGCATCGACGATGCACGTCCGAAGCTGATTGTATCGGCGTCTTGCGGAATTGAGCCGGGCCGGGTGATCGCCTACAAGCCCCTGCTGGACGACGCCATCGAGATTGCCGCCTCGAAGCCGGTGGGCACGGTCATCCTGGCGCGCGAGCAGGCGGATGCAGACCTCAAGGACGGTTACGATTTCGACTGGGCTGGCGAGATGGCAGCTGCGCGCGCAGCAGGCGACAAGGCAGAATGCGTTGCGGTAAATGCAACCGATCCACTGTACATTCTCTATACCTCCGGCACGACCGGCCAGCCGAAGGGCGTGGTGCGCGACAATGGCGGGCACATGGTGGCGCTGAAATGGTCGATGGACGCAATGTATGGCGTCAAGCCCGGCGAAGTGTACTGGGCAGCGTCCGACGTGGGCTGGGTGGTCGGTCACTCCTATATCGTCTATGCGCCGTTGCTGCATGGCTGCACCACCATCGTGTTCGAGGGCAAGCCGGTGGGAACACCGGACGCCGGCACGTTTTGGCGGGTGATCTCGGAACACAAGGCGGTGATCCTGTTCACTGCGCCGACGGCATTCCGCGCGATCAAGAAAGAAGACCCGAAGGCGGAGTATCTGAAGAAGTACGATCTCAGCCATTTCCGGACGCTGTTCCTGGCAGGCGAACGTGCGGACCCGGATACCATCGAGTGGGCGCAGGATATTCTGAAAGTGCCGGTCATCGACCACTGGTGGCAGACGGAAACCGGCTGGACGATTGCCGGCAACCCGGTGGGCCTCGGCGCGCTGCCGGTGAAGCTGGGGTCTCCAGCCGTGCCGATGCCGGGCTATGATATCCAGGTGCTGGACGAGGCTGGCAAGGAATTGCCGCGCGGCGAGCTGGGCGCGATCTGCGTGAAACTGCCGTTGCCGCCGTCCTGCCTTCCAACTTTGTGGAATGCAGATGAGCGGTTCAAGTCGAGCTACCTGTCGGCGTTCCCCGGATATTACGAGACGGCGGATGCCGGCTACATGGATGAAGACGGTTATCTCTACATCATGGCCCGCACGGACGACATCATCAATGTGGCGGGGCACCGTCTGTCGACCGGCGGCATGGAAGAGGTGCTGGCTTCACATCCGGACGTGGCCGAATGTGCGGTGGTCGGTATTGCCGACAAGTTGAAAGGCCAGATCCCGATCGGGTTCGTGGTGCTCAAGTCTGGCGTGAACAAGCAGCCGGAAGAGGTTGAAGCCGAGTGCGTCAAGCTGGTGCGGGACAAGATCGGTGCTGTGGCTGCGTTGCGCAATGTGATGGCGGTGGCGCGCCTGCCGAAAACGCGCTCCGGCAAGATCCTGCGCGGCACGGTGCGTTCGATCGCGGATGGCGCTGACTGGAAGATGCCTGCAACGATTGATGATCCTGCAATCCTTGACGAGATGACCGAGGCCATGAAGGCACGCGGCATTGGTGCGCTTTAAGCTGACGGGTAACGACACCTCCAAGCCGATCGAAACAGTGGGGCAATGTTGTCTCGAAATTAACCCCTGGGTCAGATACTGGCGAGTGAAGTTGTTGCAAGGCCAGGTTATCCGTGAATACGGCAGTCAGTAAAATCAACTACAACGTTGCGGGTATCATGTGTGTCATTGGCGGCACAATGGCACTGGGCATCCAGGACATGCTCATCAAGATACTGTCTGAGCGCTATCCGTATCCGTTGCACCAGATCGGGTTGTTCAGATCGGTGGTGGCGCTGGCGCTGGTATTCCTGTTCCTGTGGCTGGAAGGCGGTTTCCGGCAGATTGTCACCAACCGGCTGGGCATTCACCTGTGGCGCGGCGGGCTGCTTATCCTTGCGAACATGGCCTATTTCCTGGGGCTTTCTGCCATGCCGCTGGCTGATGCGGCTGCGGTCTTTTTCTCGGCACCGCTGATCATCACACTGCTGGCGATTCCGTTTCTCGGCGAGAAAGTGGGGCCACGGCGGTGGGCGGCGATCATCATCGGCATGCTTGGTGTCATCATCATGCTGCGGCCGGGAGAGGATGCGCTGCGGCTGGTGGCACTGCTGCCGCTGCTGGCAGCAATCTGTTATGCGTCGATCCAGATTCTCACCCGGAAGTTGGGCACGACCGACAACGCGTCGGTAATGGCGTTCTACGTGCAGGCCTGCTTCCTTGCGTTTTCTGCCTTGTTCGGGCTGGTGTTCGGCTCGGGCTGGGCGGCACCTGGCAATGATGTCACCATGGACTTTCTGCTGAAGGCATGGGCTTGGCCGGATACGGCTGGCCTGCTGCTGATGAGCGGCTGCGGCGTGATGGTTGGCATAGGCAGCTATCTGCTGTCACAAGCCTACCGGATTGCACAGGCGCGCACGGTGGCCCCGTTTGAATATACCGGTCTGCCGTTTGCCGTGCTGCTTGGCTTCCTGGTGTGGGGAGATCTGCCCGACTTCATCAGCGTCGCCGGCATCCTGCTGATCGCGATTTCGGGGCTATATGTGTTCCTGCGCGAATCCCAGGACAGGCAGGACGTGCACGCCGACGACGCCAACATCCGCTAGCAACTCGCGATCAGACAAGCAAAAAGGGCCTCCACTCAAGTCGAGGCCCCTTGCTTCAGCAACAGTGCTGCGATTGACCGTGAAGACGGCCGGCCCTCAGCCCTTGTCGCTATCCTGATCTGTCTTGAGATCCTTCAGCTTGGCAAACACGGAATCCGCATCAACGTCTGCGTCTTCGTCGTCTTCACTCGGGGCAGGTGAAGAGGTAAACCCGCGGAAAGCTTCATCTGCAGATGGGGCATCGCTGTCCCTGGACTGTGCGTCATCGGCTGAGGCTTCGTCTGCAGGGGTGTCAGCGGTTGCATAGGGCGGCGGTACGGTTTCTTCGGCCGGCAGCAATGTCGGGGCCGGCACCTCGCCGCCTGCCTTCTGAACGCGCTTTGCAGCCTTCTGGACGGCAAGGTCAAGCTCAAGCTGGGTGCACAGGCCAAGGGTGACAGGATCGACCGGCTTCAGGTTGGCGCTGTTCCAGTGGGTGCGCTCGCGAATGGCGTTAATGGTGGTCTTGGTCGTGCCGACCAGTTTCATGATCTGGCTGTCAGCCAATTCCGGGTGGTGGCGCAGCAACCAGGTGATGGCGTCCGGGCGGTCCTGACGGCGCGAGACGGGCGTGTATTTCGGGCCCTTCTTCTTGGCGACCTGCGGGACTTGAATCTTGGATTTGGCCAACTGCAGCTTGTGTGCCGGGTCCTTCTCGCCCTGCTCGATTTCGTCACGGGTGAGCTGGTTGGCGACAATCGGGTCCATGCCCTTGATGCCAACGGCCACTTCGCCGTCTGCAATGCCTTTTACTTCAAGCTCATGCAGCTTGCAGAAGTCTGCGATCTGGCGGAAGGACAGTGCAGTATTGTCGACCAGCCAAACGGCGGTGGCTTTCGGCATCAGTGGTGCATCGGACATGGGGTCTCTCCTTCAGAACCGGTTTTTCTGGTTCTGTTGATCCAGCGGATCAGTGATGTACGGAATGGCCGTTTATATAGTCGCCAGCGCCGCTCAACGCAAATGATGAATTGCCACGCCGGCTACAAAAGGTATTTCAGATCTGACGGTTTGCCGGCAGCGCGGGCGGCGAAATGTTCCTCAAAGTTGAGCATGTCCATCAGCCCGGTGCCCTGTTTGAAGGCGGCGTAAGCCTTTTCCTCGTTCTGCATCAGGCCGCTGGCGGGCTCGACGAGTGCTTCGAGCTCGGCATCTGTGCCGCAGATCACGCCATCGGCGTCAGCGAAAACGATGTCGCCGGGGCTGACCACCACACCGCCGCACGAGACCGGCACCTGAATGGCACCAACCTGCTGGATGGTGCCTGCCACGGGGTGGATGAAGCGGGCATAGACTGGAAGATCAATGTCCTGCATGGCGGCCGAATCCCGGATTCCGCCATCGACAATGATACCGCCGAGCTTTTTGCGGGCCGCTTCCATGGCGAACATTTCACCCGCCAGCGCCAGGTTGCCGCCGCGCCCGTCAATCACCAGCACGTCGCCGGGTTCGGCATCTGCCAGCACGCGCATGACGGTCAGGAAGTCGTTGCGGCAGGCGGCGGTGCGCGCACGGCCAATCAGCTTGCGGCCCGGGTTGATCCGGCGGATGCCTGCATCCATGGCGCGGATGGCCTTGTCGATGTCGGCCAGCATGGAGGTTTCAAGCCGGGCGATCCGGTCGAGGAGGGTGGTCATTTTCAGAGCATTCTTTGACTGGGTCCCGCAACAGGACCGGCACAAAAGGAATGATGGCAAGTGCCCCGGCCATCGTGCCGGGGCCCAGATGCAATTTCTACATCATCGCCAGAACGCGGGCCGGGCCGCCAGTACCGCCCCTGTGCTTCGGCGCGCCGAGGATGAGCGTGGCGCCCTTGGCCGGCACAGCATCGAGGTTGGCGATGTTCTCCAGCCCCCAGCGGTTGGTGGGCAGCCAGGCATAGTGGGTGGCGAAGTCGCCCGACGGGCCATGGTCCAGCGACAGGGTATCCACCGCCATGCCGACGGCCTTGGTTTCCAGCAACGCCTGTGTTGCCTCAATGTGGAAGCCGGGGAAGTGCATCTTCTTCTCGGCATCGGCACCGCGGAACTTGTCCGTGCCAACGTGTGCTGCCCAACCTGAATTCATCGCTACGCAGGCGCCGTCTGGAATGGGGCCGTTGGCATCGGTCCAGGCCTTGATGTCGTCTGGCGTCACCTGGTAGTCGGCGTTTTCTGCCGCCTTGGCCTTCACGTCGATAACGCATAGTGGGCAGATCAGATTGCCGATCGGGATTTCGGCGACCGACTGGCCGTTTTCGGAGAAGTGAAGAGGGGCGTCGACATGCGTCCCGGTATGCTCGTTGACGCGCAGCTCGAACAGGTTGAACTTGTGCTCGGCCCAGTTGAATTTCTGGTCCTTGAAGAACTGTTGTGCACCAAAATAGGTTGGAAAGTCTTCATGCAGCTCGTGCGTGAGGTCTGCCACCTTGCCGTGATTGTCGGCCAGTGCGGGCGCCGCCATATTGGCGCCAACGGTTGCGGCGGCTGCGCCGGCGGCGGCGGTCTTGAACAGGTTGCGGCGCGACAGCATCCGCTGTTTCACGCTTTCAATCACACAGGCATCGCACATGGGGGCACTCCTTTGCTGACTGGTTTGGAAGCCGGCGGGGGCTGCCGGCTCCATAATCAGTGTAGCAAAGGAAAGACTGAGCGGAAGGGGGCTTGCCTCTTGGCGCGCAATCCCGGACGGAAAACCGGTTCCCATCCCCGTTCAAGCCGGGGACATGCTTTTCCCGGGATTGCTCAGACCTCCAGCACGATCTTGCCGATATGGGCGGAAGTTTCCATCAAGGCGTGGGCCTTGGAGGCTTCGGCGAGCGGGAAGGTCTTGTAGAGTTGCGGCTTGACCTTGCCGGCCTCGATGAGTGGCCAGACCCTTTCGTGCAGGGCGGCGGCGATGGCTGCCTTGTCCTTCACGGGCCGGATGCGCAGGGTGGAACCGGTGAGTGTCAGGCGCTTGAGCATGACCTGCAGGAAATCGACCTCGGCCTTCGAGCCGTTCAGATAGGCGATGTTGACGATGCGCCCGTCGCGTGCGGCAACCTTGATGTTCTTCTGGATGTAGTCGCCGCCGACCATGTCGAGGATCACGTCAACGCCTTTCTTGCCGGTCACCTCGCGCAACACGTCAGCGAAGTCTTCCTCGCGGTAGTTGATGGCGCGGGTGGCGCCAAGGTCTTCGCAGGCCTTGCATTTTTCAGCCGACCCGGCAGTTGTGTAGACGGTGGAGCCCAGATGATGGGCGATTTGGATGGCGGTGGTGCCGATGCCGGACGAACCGCCGTGCACAAGGAAGCTTTCGCCGGGCTTGAGTGCGCCGCGCTCAAACACGTTGGTCCAGACGGTGAAGAAGGTTTCCGGCACGCCGGCGGCTTCGGCCATGGACAGGCCGGCAGGAACGGGCAAGGCATTGGTTTCATGCACCACGCAGTACTCGGCGTAACCGCCGCCTGATACCAGCGCGCAGACCTTGTCGCCGATGTTCCACCTGGTTGCACCTTCGCCCAGTGCCGCGACCTCTCCGGCGATTTCCAGCCCCGGTGTGGCAGGTGCACCGGGCGGGGGCGGATAGCCGCCCTGACGTTGCAACACGTCCGGCCGGTTGACGCCCGCAGCAGCGACCTTGACGAGGATTTCGCCTTCTCCGGGTTGTGGCGTGGCGATGGTGCCTGGCACCAAAGCCTCCGGGCCACCGGGTTCAGGAATGGTGATGGCGGTCATGGTTGCGGGAACAGAAGTCATGGTGTCAGGTCCTTGCCGGATGGCGGTTGTCAGGAATGTGCGTCGCGGCGCATTATGGATCGGGGCAGTTACTACCGGCCCGGCCGGTGAGAGGCAAGCGGAGCTCGCGCATGATGGAAGATGATGATCGCAAACCGGTGAAACCCGGTCCTGCAGCCGGAGAAGACCTGTCGAACCTGTCGGTCGAGGAGCTGGAAGAGCGGGTTGAGGTGTTCGAGGCCGAGATTGCACGGCTGAAACAGGTCATTGCGTCAAAACAGTCGTCAAAAACCGCGGCCGATTCATTTTTCAAGCTGTGAACGGGTTTGCCGGGTAACTTTTTCCGTAGGGTCAAGTGTTTGAAATGCCTGGTTTATCTGCGAGGTAACCTGAACGATTTGATATAAAATTGTTCAAAATGAATCATGTTAACCATTTGGTAACGACCTTGGCCGTACAGTCATTAACGTAATCCTCTGGGTTACCCGAGTGGTTTTCCACTCTGTTTGACGCCTCCCTGTTAGACTTTCGAGCCGCGATTTTTCGCGGCTCTTTTTTTGACCAAAGTTATCCCCCGAAACTGGCATTGCGATTGCTTGTTGTGTGGCCAGTGCTGCTGATTCTGGTTCATATTGACCTGATCATGATCCGGGCAGGCAGCCTTTCAAGGTTCAAATGCGGCCCAGTGGGGGTCTACAGAGGTAGTAATGATTTCCAGCAGCAATCGCGAGTCCGCCATGACGGTCGATTTTCTTTCCCGGTTCACAGCATCTCGCCAGTTCCAGGAGGTGTTCCAGGAGGGCATGGGCCTGATCGAGGAAACCGCCAACTATCTTGACGGGCAAGGCCGGCAGGACGTGCGCGAACTCGACAAGCAGGGCTCGGTTACCTATGCCAGCCAATCGATGCGGCTGACCACGCGGTTGATGCAGCTTGCCTCATGGCTGCTGCTGCAGCGCGCCATCAGCTCCGGCGAGATCAGCCGGGCGGAAGCCGAGCAGGAAAAGGGCCGTATCAGCCTCGACGACATTGGTGAAGGCCAGCCGCTGACTGGTGAAGACAAGATGCCTGAGGCGTTGAAGGAACTGGTCGGCCGTTCGCTGAGGCTGCACGAGCGTATCCTGACGCTGGACGTGATGATTGCCGA
>JAWVYF010000079.1:0-10949 GCA_033722845.1 Anderseniella sp.
ATTGACGATCAATGTGGCGGTTTCAGGCGAAATCCGGCAGCTTCGCGCCAGCGTGTCAACCGCTTCCGGGCTGCCCGCCTCGATCTGCGCAATCAGCTGTTCTATGTCAGCCGGTTTCACCTGGCCGCCAAGCGGCGGAATGGCCCCAGCTGATATACCAACGTCAAAGACCCGCGCCAGTGCGGCGGATTCCGTCAGGAAACGGCTGAGCAGATAACGGCGCACATTGCTGTTGGCCTGCCAGAACAGCCTGAGGCCCACTGATTGGGGCAAATCCGCCCTGTTGCAGAAGGCCGAGGTCAGCTCTTCGTCGCCTTCGATCAGGACAAGCAGTTGCGCAAAGGCCCCCGAAGACAGTTCAGCCTCGCTGTTTCTCAGCAAATCCAGGATGGCGTTTCTGTTGCCGTTGCCGATGATTGCATCACAAACACTATTGGTCAGCTTGCGGCGGCGCGAAATCAGGCGCAGCTGTTGCTCATTCGCACCGGGAATGAGTGTCAGAATATCGACGTCAGACAGATGCGTTGCATCCTTCAGCATCCGGCATGAAATGTCGTTGTCCGGATGGCGGACCAGAAAACTGCGCAGTTGCTCCGACACGAGGTCCAGGCGCGCAACAGTCCGCGTCAGGTTGGTCAGTTCGGCCGGCTGCAGATGAGGCAGAATGCCAACAAGCGCATCGCCGGCAAACAGCCGCTCCTGCGGTTGGGCTTGCCCGGATGGCAAGGTCATGATGGCAACGAGATCACGGCACACCGAGGCGAAAGACTGACCAGCCGGCCTTGGCGGTGCTGCTGGCTCAACCGCCGTTGCGGCGGCTTCTGGCTCAGCGGCGGTCGGGGCTGAAACTGGCTCCGCTTCGGGTGCGGCCACAGCAGTCTCGCCGGCAGGTGCGATTACGGCGTCCGCCGGTTCAGCCACACGTTCGGCTGCAACAGGAGTTGCCTCAACTGGCGCCATATCTGTTGCTTCAGGTGCCGGGCTTGACGCGTGAACCTGCACCTGGGGAGTCTCCGGAAGGGCTACCAGCTCAGGCGCTGATGCCTCGGCAATTTCAGTGGGCGCTGGCGGAACAGCGGTTTCCGGACAGCACAGACCTGCAGCCTGCAGGCCGACGAAAGTTTCCCGATCAAGATGAAAGTCTGCAAGCCTTCCGCAAAAGCGTGCGCCGCGCTGCTCAACTTCGGCCTGGGGAGGCTTGTCATTGGCGATAACACGCGACAGGTCACAACTGAGACCCGCCAGCGGCGCCATGCCGTTGAAGACACCGGTTGCACCGGACGTCATGATGTTACTACCCAGACTCACGCGAAATCGCCGCCGTAGACACTCGAACCCCTCACAGGCCAACAGATAACAATGCAAATGGTATAAAGTGACTTAATGTGGCGCAGAATCATTGAACTGCCCGCACCTTGATCAACCGCCAAGGAGGTTTGTATCCTGTTCATCGTCGAAAGACCTGAAGACCTGATCCCGCGTGTCGGCGAAACAGCCGGCCCGGGAGAGTGGATCGAAATCACGCAGTCGCGGATCGATACGTTTGCCAAGGCAACCGATGATCTGCAGTGGATCCACCTCGACGCCAACCGCACGCAGAAAGAGCTGGGGCATGCGCCCGTTGCCCACGGCTACCTGACACTTTCGCTCATGGCACCAGCCATGTACGAGCTGGTGCAGATTGCCCGTGTCGGACGGATCATCAATTACGGGGTCAACAAGATACGGTTCATCGCGCCCGTGCTTGCCGGAGACCGCATCAGGGCTGCGGCCACGCTGGCCCGTGCATCCCGCGAAGACGGGTTTGTGAGGGCGATATTTGACGTATCCGTGACCTCGGACCGGGTTGATAAACCGGTAATGATCGCCCAACTAATTGTTCTGTATTTCAACGAACAAGCCGAGGCACAGTAATGGCCGAAGACCGCCGCAAGAGCGACGCCGAATGGCGCCAGCAACTGACAGAAGAAGAGTTTTACGTGTTGCGCAAGCATGGCACGGAACGCGCCTTCTCACACCCGCTGAACAACAACAAGAAGACGGGAGATTATGTCTGTGCGGGATGTGGCAACCCGCTGTTCACATCCGATGCGAAGTATGATTCAGGCACCGGCTGGCCCAGCTTCTACGAGCCAATGTCGGAAGACGCGGTATCCGAGCACGAAGATCGCTCGCTGTTCATGCGGCGCACCGAGGTGCGCTGTGCGGCTTGCGATGGCCATCTGGGTCACGTATTTCCGGACGGCCCCCAACCGACCGGACAGCGCTATTGCATGAACGGCGTTGCACTGAAGTTCATTGAAGAAGAATGAAGCAGCGGCCAGCGCCGCCCATTTTCAGGAAAACCATGACCGTTAAAGCACCACGGGCTGCCAAAAAGCCTGTCACCACTACCGTTCACGGCATCGACCTGGTCGATGACTACGCGTGGCTCCGGGATCCGAAATGGCAGGATGTCATGCGCGATCCGTCCGTTTTGACACCGGACATCCGCACCTATCTGGAGGCGGAAAACGCCTGGACCGAGGCCACCATGTCGCCAACCAGCGGCCTGCAGGAGGCGCTGTTTGGCGAAATGAAGGGCCGCATCAAGGAAGATGATTCCTCGGTACCGTCACCTGACGGCCATTACTCTTATGGCGTGAAGTATGTGACCGGCGGCCAGCAGCCGCTGTTCATCCGCACGCCCCGCGACGGCGGCAACGAGACGGTTTTGGTGGACGGGAACAAGGAGGCTGACGGCAAGGAGTACTTCCGGTTTGGTGGCGCTTCACACTCGCCAGACCACAAGCTGACCGCGTTCGGTTTCGACGACAAGGGCTCGGAGTTCTTCACCCTTGTGCTGCGCAATGCGGAGAGCGGCGAAAACCTGGCCGACATCATTCCCGACACCAGTGGCGGTGCAGTCTGGTCGGCAGACAGCACCCATGTGTTCTACATCAAGCTGGATGAGAACCACCGCCCGTCCAAGCTCTACCGCCACAAGATCGGCACCCCGGTCGAGACGGATGTGCTGGTGCACGAGGAGAAGGATCCCGGCTTCTTCATGTCGTGCGGCAAGAGCCAGTCAGGCGACTGGATTGTCATCGACTGCCATGATCACCAGACGTCTGAATGCTGGCTCATTCCGGCCAATGACCCGGAAGCCAAGCCGCGCCTCATTGCAAAACGAGAGACCGGCCATGAGTATTCGGTCGATGAAGGCGGCGGAACACTATATATCCTGACGAACGCCGATGACGCGGAAGACTTCAAGATCGTCACCTCGCCCGCCACGGATCCGGGGAAGGAGAACTGGCAGGAGCTGGTGCCCCATAAGGCCGGCACGCTGATCATCGACATGGCCGTGTTTGCCGGTCATCTCGCGCGGCTGGAGCGGGCCAATGGATTGCCGCGCATCACCATCCGCGACCTCAAGACCGGCGAGGAACACGCCATTGCGTTTGATGAGGAAGCCTATTCTCTGGGCATGTCGGCAGGCTACGAGTTCGATACCACCGGCTTGCGGTTCACCTATTCCTCCATGACCACCCCGAGCCAGGTGTTCGACTATGACATGGCAAGCCGTGAGCGGGTGTTGCGCAAGACGCAAGACGTGCCTTCAGGCCACAATCCGGATGACTATGTGACCCGGCGCATCATGGCCACGGCAGCCGATGGCGAGCAGGTGCCGGTGTCGCTGCTCTATCACAAGGATACACCGCTGGACGGGTCCTCGCCTGTGTGGCTGTACGGCTATGGCTCTTATGGCATTTCCATTCCGGCCGCTTTCAACACCAACATCCTGTCGCTGGCCGACCGTGGTTTCATCTATGCGCTGGCGCACATTCGCGGCGGCAAGGACAAGGGCTATGGCTGGTACAAGGCCGGCAAGATGATGACCAAGAAGAACACCTTCGAGGACTTCATCGCTGCAGGCCGCCATCTGGTAGCTGAAGGCTTCACCAGCGAAGGCAACATCGTGGCGCAGGGCGGCAGTGCCGGCGGCATGCTGATGGGTGCGGTGGCCAACATGGCACCTGAACTGTTCAAGGGCATCATCGCCGAAGTGCCGTTCGTCGACGTGCTGAACACCATGCTGGACGACACTCTTCCGCTCACTCCCCCGGAGTGGAACGAGTGGGGCAACCCGATCGCGAGCAAGGACGCCTTCGACTACATGCGCGCCTACTCGCCTTACGAAAACGTGGCGGCAAAGGCCTACCCGAACATCCTCGCCGTGGGCGGGCTGACCGATCCGCGCGTCACCTACTGGGAACCGGCCAAGTGGGTCGCTAAGCTGCGCGAGTTCAAGACCGATGACAACGTGTTGCTGCTGAAGACGCAGATGGGCGCTGGCCATGGCGGTGCGCCCGGCCGGTTCGACCGGCTGAAAGACGTGGCGCTTGTCTACGCCTTCGGATGCTTGGTGACCGAGCGTGTGAGTGCACGCAATGCATAAGAGTTGTGCACCCGCAAACCTTGCTTTGTGGGCTGATCCGGCGCACATTGCCGCTCAAAATCTGATCACGTTCATTCGCATCTGGAGGCTTTGACCCATGGCAGAAGCAGCCCATTCCATTTCCGCCAAGCCGGCGGCCGTCGCCGAGTTCAACTGGGAAGACCCGCTCGACCTGGAAAGCCAGCTCACTGAAGAAGAGCGGATGATCCGCGACAGCGTGCGCGACTTTGCGCAGGACAAGCTGATGAGCCGGGTCAAGACCGCGTTTCGCGAAGAGCGCTTTGACCGCGAGATCATGAACGAGGCCGGTGAGCTTGGCCTGATGGGCATCATGACCGACCCGAAATATGGCGGCGCTGGCTTGGGCTATGTGGCCTATGGCCTGATCGCGCGCGAGATCGAGCGCGTTGATTCAGGCTACCGCTCGGCCATCTCGGTGCAGAACTCGCTCGTCATGCACCCGATCGAGGCCTACGGCTCGGAAGCCCAGAAGATGAAGTACCTGCCCAAGCTCGCCACCGGCGAGATGGTCGGCTGCTTCGGCCTGACCGAGCCCGATGCAGGCTCTGACCCGGGCGGCATGAAAACCCGCGCCAAGCGCACCTCCAACGGATATGTGCTGAACGGCGCGAAGATGTGGATCACCAACTCGCCCATCGCCGACATTGCGGTGGTGTGGGCAAAGCTCGAGGACGAAGGCATTCACGGCTTCATCGTCGAGCGTGGCATGAAAGGCTTTTCGACGCCGGCTATCGAGGGCAAGTTCTCGCTGCGCGCGTCCATTACGGGCGAAATCGTGCTCGACAACGTGGAAGTGCCCGAAGACGCCTTGATGCCGAACACGCGCGGTCTGTCCGGCCCGTTCGGCTGTCTCAACAAGGCGCGTTACGGCATTGCCTGGGGCGTGATGGGCTCGGCGGAAGACTGCTGGCACCGGGCGCGCCAGTATACGCTCGACCGCAAGCAGTTTGGCCGGCCGCTGGCTGCTACCCAGCTCGTCCAGAAGAAGCTGGCCGACATGCAGACCGAAATCACGCTCGGCCTGCACGGCTGCCTGTCGCTGGGCCGGGGGCTTGAGAACGGCACCGTGTCACCTGTCGCAATCTCTATCATGAAGCGGAATAACTGCGGCAAGGCTCTGGACATTGCCCGCATGGCGCGCGACATGCACGGCGGCAACGGCATTTCGGATGAGTATCACGTGATCCGCCACATGGTGAACCTGGAGACGGTGAATACCTATGAAGGCGCACATGACGTGCACGCGCTCATCCTTGGCCGTGCGCAGACCGGTATCCAGGCGTTCTTCTGAACCTCTGGCTGAGCTTGCGCGTTAAACTCACACGCATTGAAACAAACAATGGAGGCCGATACCCATGGCACTTGAACTTCCTGACCTGCCCTACGCCTATGACGCACTGGGCCCGTACATGTCGAAGGAAACGCTGGAGTTTCACCACGACAAGCACCACATGGCTTATGTCACCAACGGCAACAACCTGCTGAAGGACTCCGCCCACGCCGGAAAGTCTCTCGAAGACATCTGCAAGGCAGCCTTTGCCGAGAAGAATGCAGGCCTCATCAACAATGTGGGCCAGCACTACAACCATGTGCATTTCTGGAGCTGGATGAAGCCGAACGGCGGCGGCAAGTCGCTGCCGGGCGCGCTGCAGAAGGCCGTCGATGCTGATCTTGGCGGCTATGACAAGATGCGCGAAGACTTCATCAATGCCGGCGTCACGCAGTTCGGCTCTGGCTGGGCCTGGCTTGCGGTCAAGGACGGCAAGCTTGAGGTGATGAAGACCGCCAACGGTGAAAACCCGCTGATGCACGGCGCCTCGCCGATCCTCGGCTGCGATGTATGGGAACACTCCTACTACATCGACTACCGCAACGCGCGGCCCAAGTATCTCGAAGCGTTCATCGACAACCTGGTGAATTGGGAATACGTCGAGCAAATGTTCGCGGAAGCGACGAAGTAAGCTGAAAATTTCCGCAGTTTAACAATGCAAAGCCGGGCCACAGCGCCCGGCTTTCGCTTTTCATGTCAGCCATGCCGCAAACGGCCTTCACCCCACGCTTTAGCCCTGCTAAAGGTGTGGCCCATGAAACTTGCTGACTGGCTAAAGACAGCGAACATGAGCAAGGCCGAATTTGCCCGCAAGGTGGGCATTTCGGCGGGCCGCGTTTCGCAGCTTCTGTCTGGCGACACCCCGTCGCTTGATCTCGCCTTGCGCATTCAGCAACTGACCCGGGACAAGGTCAAGCCGGGCGATCTGTCGCCACAGCTTGCAGGAGCAGACACCATGACGAACAAACTCGATACCGTTTCCAGTGCCATTGCCGCCATCAAGGCAGGCGAGATGGTCGTGGTGGTGGACGACGATGACCGCGAGAACGAGGGCGATCTGATCGCTGCGGCCTCCAAGGTGACGAGCGAGCAGATGGCGATGATGGTGCGGCATGGCTCTGGCATCGTGTGTGCGCCGATGACGCGCGAGGATGCACGCAGGCTCAAGCTCGACCCGATGGTATCGGACAATGACGCGCCGCTGGGCACCGCGTTCACGGTCTCCATCGACTACAAGGAAGGGCTGACGACAGGCATTTCGGCCAAGGAGCGCTGCGCGACTGTGCACGCACTGGCCAATGCCAATGTGCATGCAGAAGACTTCGTGCGCCCCGGCCACGTGTTCCCGCTGATTGCCAAGCGTGGCGGTGTGCTGATGCGCTCGGGGCACACGGAAGCCGCGGTCGACCTTGCCCGGCTGGCAGGCGAACCCCCGGTCGGCGTGATCTGTGAGCTGGTCAACGATGATGGCACCGTCAAGCGCGGCGCGGAAGTGATGTCGTTTGCCCGCGAGCACGGCTTCAGGATCATCTCGGTGGCCGACCTGATTGCCTATCGCCAGCAGCGCGAACGGCTGGTGGAACGCGACGGTGAATTCACCGTTGAGACACCTGCAGGACCAGCAACCGGCATCGCCTATTCAACGCAGTTTGATCCCGTCCAGCACCTGGCGCTGGTCTACGGCGACATTTCGTCGGGCGAGAACGTGCCTGTGCGCCTGCACCGGCAAGACCTTGTCGAGGACGTGCTGGGGAACCGCGACACGCTGAACAAGGTGTACGAGATTTTCCGCAAGGAAGGCTACGGTATCCTGGTCTACCTGCGCGAGGGTACTGCCGGTGTTCCGGCGTCGCGCCTGACCAAAGCCAGCAGCGGAGACGAGGAAGACACCGGCTCGGCGCGTGCGCGCGAAGAGGCCTGGCGGGACGTCGGGCTTGGCGCCCAAATCCTGCGCGATCTCTCGGTCAAGTCGATCCGCCAGATCGCCAGCAAGTCGCGCTATTATGTGGGCCTGTCCGGTTTCGGGGTGGAGATTGCCGACACCATTCTGCTGGAAGGTTGAGGCCTATCGCTTGAGCAAGCCACCCAGAATACCGCGGACCAGACCGTTGCCGATATTACGCACCAGCATGTTGCCGACCTGACGGCCCACGCTGCTTGCAACGTTTTTCACAAACCGGTCGGTTGCGCTGTCAGTGCGGCGCGAACGGCTGGAGTTTGAAGACTTCTTTTCTTCCTTTTCTCTGGCCTTTTGCGCTTCCAGCTCGGCCTGTTGCTCGGCAATCTGTTCAGCCTTTTTCTGGAGCAATTCATAGGCTGACTCACGGTCTACGCCTTCGTCGTAAAGCCCATATACCGGGCTCGACTTGACCGACTGGGTGCGCTCTGCCGGCATCACCGGACCAAGCTGTCCCGATGGCGGACGGATCAGGGTGCGTTCCACCATGGTCGGCACGCCCTTGGGATCGAGCACCGAGATCAGCGCTTCACCAACCCCCAGCTGGGTAATTGCTTCCTCGGTATCGAAGGACGGGTTCTGCCGGAACGTCTGGGCCGCCGCCTTCACGGCCTTCTGGTCACGCGGGGTGAAGGCACGCAATGCGTGCTGCACCCGGTTGCCCAGCTGGGCCAGCACGGTATCCGGTACATCGAGCGGGTTCTGCGTAACGAAATAAATGCCGACGCCCTTCGAACGGATCAGGCGGACAACCTGCTCCACCTTGGTCAGCAGGCTGGGTGGGGCTTCGTTGAACAACAGGTGTGCTTCATCAAAGAAGAAGACGAGCTTGGGCTTGTCGGGATCACCCACTTCGGGCAGTTCCTCGAAAAGCTCCGACATCAGCCACAACAGGAAGGTCGCATATAACTGTGGTGACTGCATGAGTTCATCGGCTGCAAGAATGCTGATGTAGCCTCGCCCGTCCGGCGTGGTGCGCATCAGGTCCTTGATGTCGAGAGCCGGTTCACCAAAGAAGTGATCGCCGCCCTGCTCTTCAAGCACGATCAGCCGGCGCTGGATGGCGCCGATGGTGCGCCGGTCAACATTGCCGTAATCAGTCGACAGCGAGCTGCCACGGCTGGCAAGCTCAGACAGCATCGCCCGCAGGTCTTTCAGGTCGAGCAGCAGCATGCCTTCTTCATCGGCAATGCGGAATGCGATGTTCAGCGCACCTTCCTGGGCTTCAGTCAGGCCCATAAGACGGGAAATGAGCAACGGCCCCATCTCTGAAATCGTGGTTCGGATAGGGTGGCCCTGCTTGCCGAACAGGTCCCAGAAAATCGTTGGAAATGCTTCAAAACCATAATCGTCGAAGTCGATCTTCTTGGCGCGCTTGAGCAGAAAGTCCTTTGGCTCGCCCTCACGTGACACCCCCGACAAGTCGCCCTTGATGTCGGCAGCAAACACCGGCACTCCCGCTGCAGAAAACCCTTCGGCCAGGATCTGAAGGGTTACCGTCTTGCCCGTACCTGTCGCACCCGTTATGAGGCCATGGCGGTTGGCCAATTTCAGGTAGAGTTCCTCGCGCTTGGTGCTCTTTCCCAGAAAGATGGTTCCGTCGCTCATGTCTGATGCCCTGTTTTCCAAATCAGTGGTGTCGAACGCACATGCTATACATTATTCGCATCAGCTGAACATAGACCAGCCGCACGCTTCATGGAGAATTCACATGCAGGAACTGATTGACCGCATTGTTGAGAAAACCGGCCTTGCACCCGAGAAAGCCGAAAGAGCGGCGGGCATCATGTTGTCGCTGGTCAAATCGCAAGGCGACAAGAACAAGGTGGAGCAGTTGTTCAACGCACTTCCAGGTGCAGCAGACCTTGCTGACCGGCATGGTGCAGATGGTGGCAAAGCTGGCAGCCTGTTCAACATGTTGGGTGGCGGCATGATGGGCGGGCCACTGGTGGCAGTGACCAAGCTGCAGTCAGCAGGCCTCAGCATGGATCAGATCAAGATGCTCGGAAAGGAAACCCTGGGCTACGCTGAGGAGAAGGCCGGCAAGGATCTGGTGCGCGATGTGGCCAACTCCATACCTGGCATTTCGAGCTACCTTTAGCCCGCATTGCGACCAAAGCAGGTTTGCCGATCCCGGCGGGCTGCGCTATCACGTGTTGCAATGCAATATGTGATGAAGTGTACAAGCCCATGACGCATCTGGATTTGGCAGGCGAGTTTCCCTCAATCGACGAGGCACAATGGAGAGCGCTGGCTGAGGCCAGCCTCAAGGGCAGGCCTTTCGAAACGCTACGTTCGCGCACTGCCGACGGTATCATCGTCGAACCTGTCTATCGCGCAGGCCATGATGCAGCGGCATTGCCAGCGGGTCCGGACAGACTTTCTGCAGACATGTGGACGCTGACCCAGCGCGCCGACATGCCAGACCTCGCCGCAGCCAACTCACAGATGCTGGAAGACCTGGAAAACGGTGCCAGTGGCATTTCGCTCGTTCTGCCGGGCAGCGTGAGCGCAGGTGCCCAGGGAGTTGCCGTGAGAGATGCAAAGTCACTTGAGCGGCTGTTTGACGGCGTCGAACTTGATTTTATCTCGCTAAGGCTCGATGCAGGCAAGAATGGCCGCGACCTGGCCTTGGCTGTGCTCGACGAATACAAGCGCCGACTGCTGGATCTGTCCCGCTGCCGGCTTGATCTGGGGCTTGATCCGCTTGGTGCACTGGCGCTGAATGGCCGCATCGTCAACCGGGCCGAACTGGCCCGGCGGGCAGGAGACATGTTCTCTACCGCCAAATCCATGGACCAGGCGGGCGGCATTTTCTGTGCAGACACGCGCGTCTATCACGGTGCTGGCTGCTCCGAAGCGCAGGAACTCGCCTTCGCCATCGCCACGGCCGTCGACTATATGCGCCTGCTGGAAGAAGCCGGCATTGAGCCATCGGCGTCTGCACCGCACATTTCGATGGTGATGACGGCAGATGCCGACCAGTTCCTGACCATGGCCAAGTTGCGCGCCATCCGGCAAATGTGGGCCCGCGTACTCGAGGCAAGCGGCCTGAAGCAATCACCGCTTACCCTGCACGTGGAAACTGCGGCCCGCATGATGAGCAGGCGCGATCCGCACGTGAACATGCTGCGAGTGACAACAGCCGCCTTCGCCGCAGGCGTTGCCGGTGCAGACAGCGTTACGGTGTTGCCGTTCAC
>JAWVYF010000080.1:0-10926 GCA_033722845.1 Anderseniella sp.
GCGGCCTGCACGAAGCGGCACCGGGCCGGATACGACAACCCGCATGCCCTCGGCCAGCTCCTCCAGCCCGTCCGGGGTCAGTGGCAGCAGATCGGGACCGGCGGTTGCTCGCAATGCACTGCGCACCGGATCGCCCATGTGATCCAGCCCCGGGTGCACGATTACGCGAGCCCCGGCATTGGCCGGCAGGAACGGCCAGTCTCCGTCGCCGGGTATCAGGTCAACGCCGGCGGATGAGCGCTTCACCACCGCCATGCGCGGCCACAAAAGCGGGTCCGGTGCGTTGGATGGCAGGCTCCTTGACGGGTCGAAAGGCTCGTCCTCCACCGGGCGCAGGTGATCACCTTCGAAGATGTCGCCGCCCTCGAGCACTTTGGCATAAATGCCGCAGAACATGTGGCCCAGATAGTGCCGCATCATGCCGGGTACTTCGATAGAGGTGTCGCCTGTCCACGGATCGGCAGAGGTGGCTGCACAACGCAGTGCCGGACGCAGAAGTTTCAACCGCGTCTTGCCGATGCGCACCGTCTTGCCGGTCAGTCTGAACTCCTCCCACGGTTCCAGCCCGCTGACATAGAGGTTGCCCCGAAACCGCAGGCCCGACAGCGTCATGGCGCTGACCCATTCCAGCCACTCGACCGAAGCCTGGTTGATGATCGAAACCGTGGTGTCGTCATGGTCCCAATGGCCGGGCGGCTGCTGGATCCGGTGCAGCTGGATGCCGCCTTCGGGGCCAGCGCTGAAGTGTTGATTCATCAGCTGGTTGACGGCTGCATCGTTGCTGCCGTCCAGTGCAGCCGATGCGGCTGTGTCATCGGGCGCGGTGATGGTCAGGTTGCCGCCGTCAACGTGGCCGGAAAACCCGGCAAGTCGCGGATAGACCGTCATCTGCAGGAACGTGCGCGACGGCGACCAGCCGTCTGTGCCGGCGGGCAGGGGCAGGTTGCCGGAGGTGAAGGCGAATGCCCTGTCCAGTGCAAGCCCGCCACCGGGCTCAAGCGTGCCGGTGCGCATTTGCTCGGCACGCATGCCCTTCACCGGGTAGCGGTAAATCTGTTCGATGCGGATGGTCATGCTACCTGATAAGTCTGCGCCCGAAGCCGATGCGCCGTTTCAGCTGTTGCTCACGGTACAGGGTGAACAGCCCCGAGCCAACAATCAGCGCAATGCCGGTCAGCGACCAGCCATCCGGCACATCGCCGAATACCACGTAGCCGAGGATCAGCGCGTAGACGATCAGCGTGTATCGGAACGGCGCTGTATAGGCCACCTCGGTATCGCGCAGCGCCATCACCGTCAGCAGGTAGCCGGCCACCAGAAACACCGAGCCCAGCGCGATGCGGCCAAGGTGTTCGCCACTCACCGGGTCGACGCCGTCAAACGCCATCCAGATGACGCCACCGATCATCACGCAGACCGCGTTGGCAAAGGCCACGATTATGGACGGGGTGGAGCTGTCCAGCTTGCGGGTGGCAAGGTCGCGGATCGCAACGGTGAACACGCAGGCAATTGCCAGCAGGGTGTAGGTGTTGAAGCCCTCGCCACCGGGCTTGACGATCAGCAGCACACCGGCAAACCCGGCCAGGATGGCGCTCAGCCGCTTCCAGCCCACCGCCTCGCCGAGAAAGGCAGCCGCCATCAGCGTAACCACCAGCGGCACCGCCTGCAGGATGGCGGTGATGTTGGGTAACGGCATGTGAAACAGCGACAGGATGAACAGGAAGGTCGAGATCACGTCGAACAGGGTTCGGGTCAGCACCGGCCGGCTGACCGCCTTGGGCATGTACGAAGCCTTGCCCATGAGCACCACCAGCACCGCAATGATTGCACTGGCGAACGCACCGCGAATGGCGATGAACTGACCCACGTTCATGGTGCCGGCCAGCGTCTTGGCGATGGTGTCGTTCAGCACGAAGCCCAGCATGGCCAGCGACATCAGACTGCCACCCCACACCGCGCCTGCCGGCACGGCCGTTGAAACGCTGCTGTCTGGTTTGGTGGTCATGTTGAACGCTGTCCGTTGCCGATGTTTTTTGTCTCATTAGGTCAGTTTCTCTTGCAGTGCCAGAAGACACGAGCGCAGGGCGGCATTGCGCACCACGCAGGGATCGTGCAAACAGCTGGCTTCAGGCACTCAAGACCGGCAGGAGGTTTCATGGTGGAAGGTGGCAATGTCGATGCCCGCTACGACAAGGCGTTTCCGGTGTCGTGGGAGCAGTTTCACCGCGATGCCCGCGCGCTGACCTGGCGGCTGGACGAACACGGACCGTTTCATGCGGTGGTCGCGATCACCCGGGGTGGCCTTGTACCGGCAGCCATCGTGGCGCGTGAACTGGGCCTTCGCATCATCGACACCGTTTGTATCGCCTCCTACGACTACGGCACCCAAGGCGAGCTCAAGGTGCTCAAGGAGGTCAAGCAGGACATCGCTGCCGATGGCGGCAAGGGCGTTCTGATTGTCGATGACCTGGTCGACACCGGCAAGACAGCGAAGGCGGTACGCGAAATGCTGCCCAATGCCCACTTCGCTACCGTTTACGCAAAGCCATCTGGCCGTCCGCTGGTCGACACGTTTGTCACGGAAGTGAGCCAGGACACCTGGATCTACCTGCCGTGGGATCTCACATTGCAGTTTGCTCCACCCATTCGCGACGGTGCCACGGGCTGAAACTGTCATTGCGGCGCTTTTCAACCGGGGAGATGATGGCCGCCATGCCTCACTATGATGAAACACTACCAACGCTCACCCTGCCGCTGGCGCTATTGCGCACGGCCAGGCGCATGGGCGGCAAGACGCCGATCCTCGAAGACCAGAACCGCGAACCCATCGGCTACGACAGGTTGATCCTGGGTGCCCAGGTGCTGGGCAGGGTGTTCGCCGGTCAGACGGCAAAGGGCGAGGCGGTGGGCGTGCTGCTGCCAAACGTCAATGCGGCTGCCGTGACCATCTTCGGCCTTTTGTGGCACGGGCGCACCGTCGCCATGCTCAACTTCACATCCGGCATCAAGAACCTGCGTTCCGCCTGCCGCACGGCGCAGGTCAAGCTGGTTATCACCTCGCGCCTTTTCGTATCCAAGGGCGGGTTGGAAGATCTCGTCGAGGGGCTGGCAGAGGACGTGCGCATTGTCTATCTGGAGGACGTGCGCAAGACCATCGGCACTGGCGCAAAGCTGCGCGGTGTTGTGGACAAGCTGCGCGCTGCGAGCATTGCCAGGGCCAACTGTGCTGACCCGGATGCCCGTGCCTTCATCCTTTTCACCTCAGGTTCAGAGGGTGAGCCCAAGGGCGTGGTGCTGACCCACCGCAACATTCTCACCAACCTTGCACAGATTGCCGCGCACATCGACCTGCGCCAGTTCAAGACCTTCTTCAATCCGCTGCCGGTGTTTCATTGCTTCGGGCTGACGGGCGGGCTGCTGCTGCCGCTGATCGATGGCATCCGCTGTGTGCTGTACCCAAGTCCGTTGCACTACCGTGAGGTGCCCAAGCTGGTGGGTGAAACCGGCGCTGACCTGTTGTTCGGCACAGATACTTTTGTGGCTGGTTATGCCCGGGCTGCAGATGCTGAAGATCTCAGGTCGGTGAAAATGATCGTATGCGGGGCCGAGCGCGTGAAACCGGAAACCCGCGCCCTGTGGGAACCGCATGGCACCTTGATCGTCGAAGGGTATGGTGCCACCGAGTGTGCGCCAGTGGTGTCTCTCAATACGCCGGAGGGCAACCGGCCCGGCACTGTTGGCCAGATGCTGCAAGGCATCGACTACCGGCTGGACAAGGTGAAGGGCATCCACGAGGGCGGGCGACTGTCGGTCAAGGGCGGCAATGTCATGGCGGGCTACCTGTTGCCCGGTGATGGCGGCAAACTGACCCCGCCCGACGGCGGCTGGCATGACACTGGCGACATCGTTACCGTCGATGACGAGCGCTTCGTGGTCATCAAGGGCCGCGCCAAGCGATTTGCCAAGCTGGGTGGCGAGATGGTGTCGCTGGGCGCCATTGAGGCGCTTGCCTCGCAACTGTGGTCCGACCACAGCCATGTGGCAGTGTCAGTTGAAGACGGCAAGAAAGGCGAGAAGGTCTTGCTGGTCACTGACCGTGAGAATGCAAGCCGGGCCGAACTGCTGGCCTATGCCAGGCAGGAAGGCGTGCCTGAGCTGTGGGTGCCGCGCGCCATCCTCGTGGTCGATTCAATCCCGGTGCTTGGCTCGGGCAAGGCCGACTATGCGTCTGCGCAAAGACTGGTGGAAGAGCGCGAAGGCCTGTTATAGGTTCGCGCCCTCAACCTCTAACGCGGACGTGGCGAAACTGGTAGACGCAAGGGACTTAAAATCCCTCGACTTCGGTCATGCGGGTTCGAGTCCCGCCGTCCGCACCACACCTTCCTGAAACCCGCTTGCAGGCAGTTTTCCCATGAGTATCGAACGGCTTTACCTGTGGTCCTGGGAGAAGACCTTCCGGCAATGGGCCGGGCCTGGCTTTGCGAGGGTCTACATCGCGCTGCATCCGTTCATGCAGGTGCCGGGCATGAAGGCCAATGCAGACGGCTACCTCGACCTCAGAAGGGTGCCGAAGACGCACCCTGCCTTCGAGATGGCAAGGGCAGGTGAGACCGGGCCGGATGGCGTGGCGTCGAACCACGACTCAGTGCTGAAGAAATTTGCCAGGCCCAGGCCCTGGGGCTGGGTGGTACAGGCGGCGGGCTTGCAGAACGTTGCCCACGTGGAGCGCGCCATCGATTCTCATCTGGGCCGTGCCAAGGACGAGTTTCGCGACGCTGCTGCGGCGAAGAAACTGCACGCGCTGGTCCAGAAACACGACTTGCTGTTGCCCACCGAGGACTATCTCTCACCAATGATCGAGGCCACCGTGGGCGGCATGTACCGTGCCCTTGGCGTGGAGCAGGTCGAGATCGGCAACCAGATGGATGATGCCGCTGCGGTTGTTTCGGTCGATGATTTCGAGAACCCGGATCTGGCGCTGATCGAAATGGATGTGCCGGCGCGCGCTGCCTACACCCACGATGAGGCAATGCAGATGCTCACCATTTCTGACTGGTGTGCGCACTACACGATCATCTGCCTGAGCGAACGCGCGGCAGCCACAGTTGACCCCTCGCGGGAGCTCGAAGGCTTCTGGGCCGACGACAAGACATCCGCCGACTGGCCCTATGCCGAGATACTCGCCCGCAGAAAGCAGCAGCCGGCAAAGCCCAAGCCTGCCAGTCAGAAGTCCGGACAACCGAACCGGCAGAAGTCCGGGGCTGGTGCAGATCGCCGGGACAATACGGGCCGGGGCAAACCGCGTCACAAGGCTGGGCAGGGTGCCGGCGGCAAACCGCGACGCCACAAGCCATGAGCGAGGGGCGCAATACAGCGCTGCTGCTGGCAATCCTGCTGTTCACCGGCATCAGCTGGGGGCTGACCATATCGCTCGCCACCATTGCCACCAGCACCGGCATCGCGCCGATGACCGTTGCGTTCTGGGCCGCCCTGATCGGCGCGGTACTGCTGACCGGGGTGATTGTGGCCCGCGGCAGGCGTGTCATCCTCGACCGTGAGCACATCACTTTCTACGCCGTCACCGGCTTCGTTGGCACAGCGTTTCCCCATGCGTTGTCGTTCTGGGTGGCCATGTACATGCCGGCGGGAAACCGCGCCATCATCTACGCCCTTATCCCGATGATCACGCTGGGTATCTCCATTGCGCTGGCCATCGAGAAGGCCTCGTTCAAACGATTCATCGGCATCGCGATGGGCCTTGCAGCCATGTTGATCATGCTGCTGCCCGGCGCCCACGTGCCGCTACCGGACGAACTGTTCTGGACGGCGATGACGTTGGTCATCGCGCTCAGCTATGCGGTGGAGAATGTTTATGTGGGCTTGCGGCGGCCAGAGCGGCTGGATGGCCTCACCGCACTGTGGGGCATGACCACAGCCGGTGCGCTTATGCTGGTGCCGGCCATTCTGGTTTCCGATGCGCCGGTCATGTTGCCGTTCCGCTTCGATATTGCCGAAGGCGCAATCGTGCTCTCCACCCTGTCACACCTGCTGGCGTACTCAGGGCTTTTGTACATGATCAACAATGGCGGCGTGGTGTTCGGCAGTCAGGTGTCCTACATCGTCACGCCGGCTGCGGTGGTGTGGGGTATCATTCTGCTGGCAGAACCGTTGACGGTCACGATCTCGGTCTCGCTGGTGCTGATCATGGCAGGCCTCGCACTGATCAAGCCAAAGCCGCGCAACAAGGCCGCCGCGATCCCCGAAGCGCCTGTGCCGTGACCGACCCGGTTCAGCCCCAGGTATGATCGCTGTCGGAGTCCAGCACGATCGACGCCATTGTTACGTTGCGGGGCCGGGTCAGCGCAAACAGCGCGGCCTCGACCACGTCGCGCGACGTCACCATGTCGCCGGCCTTGCGCGGCGCATTCCACGCCTCTTCATCCAGTGGCGTGACGGTTTCAAGGTCCGGCGGGTAGATGGCATGCACCCGCACGGGCCGGCCTTTCAATTCTTCACGCAGGCCATCAGTCATGCCGGTTTGAGCATGCTTTGCCATGCGATACGGCACGGCCGCGCCCGAGTTTGGCCGGTTGGCGATGCCGGATGTCGAGACGATGTTGACGATGTCGCCGGCACCCGATGCCTCGAGGCTTGGCACCAGCTTGCGCGTTAGCAGGAAGGTGCCCGTCGCGGCGGCATTGATGGTGGTGTTGACCGAATAGGCGTCATAATCGTCCATGCGCCCTGCCAGCCACTGCGCACCGTTGTTGATCAGGATGTCGAGCTTGGGGTAGGCGGCAGCGATCTTCTCGCCGAACCCGTTGGCGGCACCGGTCTCGGCCAGGTCGAGCAGATGGGTCTCGGGGCTGTGACCGCTCTGAAGCCGGATGCCTTCTGCCGTGCTGGTGAGCTGTTCGGTCAGACGCCCCGTCATGATGACATTGCATCCGGCCTTGGCCAGAACGCAGGCAAACGCAGCACCAAGGCCGCGGGCAGCACCCGTTACCAGCACTGTCTTGCCCTTCAAGTCACTTGTGTCCATCACACCGCACCTTCGGTCACGATAACCAGCGGGCGTTTACACGCACCGTACTTGATCAATCCGGCCAGTCCGGCTGCACCCGACGGCGTGGTCGCCATGCCGTTCTCGCCGAGCCAGTCTGCAGCTTGCGCCGCTTCCTCGTCGCTGACCAGCAAAAAAGAAACGTCACAGCGCAGCATGATGCCAAGCGCAATGATCGACGGGTCCTTGCAGTCCAGCCGGCCCATGTTGCACGAGGGGCCGGAAACAGTGACCGCATGTCCTGCTGCCGCGCTCTCTTTCAGGCAAGGCGCTGCATCCGGCTCGACGATGATGATTTCCGGCTGCACCGTCCAGTTGGCCCTGATCATATGGGTTGCCGCGCCAGCTATGCCGCCCACGCCTGCCTGCAGGAAAACGTGGGTTGGCCACTCGCCGGACGCCTCGAAGGTTTCGCGAAGCTCCTCGGCAATGACCGTGTAGCCCTCCATGATCAGCGCTGGTGGGTCGACATATCCTGGCCATGAGCCATCGGCCAGCAGGATGGCGCCGGTGTTATCTGCATTCTGCTTGGCGGCGGCCACGCTTTCCTCGTAGGTGTCGCCGGCGCGCACGACATCTGCCTGCTGGGTGTCCCGCAGGCGTTGCTCGAAACTCGCAGGAACATCCTTCGCCAGAAAGATACGCGCCTTCGCGCCGAAGATGCGGGCGCCGGCTGCAACAGCCATGCCGTGGTTGCCGGCGCTGGCGGTCACGAACGTCATGGACGCCGCAAACGACTTGACGTCATCGCGCATGAAATCCTGTGGGGCCAATGCAGGATTACCAGCCGCCTGCCAGGCCTGGTCGATCAGCCGTGCGACTGCATAGACCCCGCCCAGCGCCTTGAACGCACCCAGGTTCATCCGGTGGGTTTCATCCTTGGCCAGCAGTTCGCCGCCGTCAGGGCCGGTCAGCTTAGCCACTGGTGTGGGCGCATAAGCCGGGCACGCGGCAAGCATGGTGCGCGGGCGGTCAGGCTGCGGGCTAAAGATGGGCAACGGATCTGCTTGGGTCATGGGCTGGTCCTCCTGTCTGGTTGCCGGGTAGGCCAACCGGTCAGCAAAGTCCAGCCCTGCTGCCCGGTTATTTCAGGACTGTCAGGCTCACCCGCGCCGTGCCCGAGCGGTGCAGGCCGATCTTCTTTGCCGCGCCCAGCGCAAGGTCGATCACCCGGCCCTTGATAAAGGGTCCCCGGTCGTTGATGCGCACGACCACCGACTTGCCGTTGCGCAGGTTCTTGACCCGCACCTTGGTGCCGAATGGCAGTGTCCGGTGTGCCGCAGTCAGCCCATGCGGGTTGAAGCGTTCGCCGTTGGCTGTCACCTTGCCCATCTTGTACCAAGAGGCATGGCCGGTCTGTGCCTGCGCGCTTATCGGTGCTGCGAGCATTGCAATGGCAATCGCGCCCGCGCCAGCGAGCTTGAAGGAAAGTCTGGTCATTCGCTAAAATCCCCGGTTAATGATTTCGCGTGGGGTTTGACCGCAACAACGTGGCCAATTGTTGTCGAGATGCGGTCGATTTGCTGATAGTAGTGGCGGCGCGGTTGATACTTTGGTTGAGCGGGGCAACAGACAATGTCTGATATGGGAACGGTTCTGGTCACGGGCGCCAGCCGGGGCATAGGCGCAGCGTGTGTGCGGCTTCTGGCTCGCGATGGCCATGACGTGGCGATCAACTATGCCCGCTCGGCCGATGCCGCCAATCAACTGGTGGACGAGGTCAAGGCCGCCGGCCGCAGGGCCATCGCCATCAAGGCGGATGTGGGCGTGGAGGCAGACGTCGAACACATGTTCGATACGCTGGATGCCGAGATGCCACCGCTTGCCGGCCTGATCAACAACGCCGGCATACTGTTCGCAAAGGCGCGGGTTGACGAAATGGGGCCAGACCGCATCAACGATACGCTGCGCATCAACGTCACCGGTTCTTTCATGTGCGCCCGCCAGGCCATCCGCCGCATGAGCACCAGTTACGGCGGCAATGGCGGTGCAATCGTCAACCTCTCATCGGCAGCTGCCCGGTTGGGCGCACCCAATGAGTTTGTCGACTACGCCGCGTCCAAGGGTGCCATTGATGCCATGACGCTGGGTCTTGCCAAGGAGGTCGGTGGTGAAGGCATCCGGGTAAATGCCGTGCGCCCGGGGCTGATCTTCACCGACATTCATGCGTCATCTGGACAGCCCGACCGGGTTGAGCGCTTGCAGCACAATGTTCCCATGGGCCGCGGCGGCACAGCGGAAGAGGTGGCTGAAACCATCGTCTGGCTGCTGTCAGAAAAGGCGTCATATGTAACCGGCGCGCTGCTTGATGTGGCTGGAGGAAGATAACCGATGAGCAGGTCACCACTGACGCTTGCATTCCTGGCCACCGTCCTGATCTCCATCGCGCCTGCCATGGCAGAAGGCCCGCAAGTGGGTGTGACCGTTGGCGACACCGACCATGATGCGTGTTCTGCCTTTGGCGTGGTGGACGGCCTCAACCCCAATGGCGACAACTTCCTCTCGGTACGTTCAGGGCCGGCCACACGCTATGCCGAACTCGACAGGCTGGGACCCAACCAGGGCGTCTATATCTGCGAGTGGCGCGGCAAGTGGCTGGGCGTCGTGTACGACAAGTCTGGCGAAAAGGACTGTGGCGTTGCCCGGTACATAAAGGAAAAGAAGATCTACACCGGGCCGTGCGAACGTGGATGGGTGTTCGGCAAATACGTCCGGCAGGTTTCAGGATAACCGCACGATGGCCTTTCAACTCACCCAGATTACGCCGTTCATTCCCTGCTCCAACCTGAAAAGCCAGATTGCCTTCTATCGAGGTGTGCTGGGTTTCACGGTCACGTTTGAACTGGAAAACTACGCGTTCCTCAAGCGCGACAAGGTGGCCATCCGGCTGGTCGAAGTGCACAAGGCCGTCGACCTTGGCCATCCGGAACGCCAGCAATCGTTCTATATCGATGTCCACAACCTCGAAGCACTCTACGAGTCGATAAAGACCGAACTCGGCGCGCTGCCCAAGGGCAGGGTGCGCCCGCCCTTCACCCAGGACTACGGCCAACGCGAATTCCACGTTGCCGATGAGGACTGCACGCTGGTGATGTTCGGCGAGACGGTAACGACTTCTGCCTAGCCGCCGGTCACGCTCATGTGGCGGGTGACGGCAGGTGCCTTCGTCTCGCGGTCGATGATGAAGTCATGCCCCTTCGGCTTGCGGCCGATAGCTTCGTCAATCGCGGCAGACAGAAGCTCGTTGCCTTCCGATGCCCGCAAGGGTGCGCGCAGGTCGGCAGCGTCTTCCTGGCCGAGACACATGTAAAGTGTGCCGGTGCAGGTGAGCCGGACGCGGTTGCAGCTTTCGCAGAAATTGTGCGTCATCGGCGTGATGAAGCCGAGCCGCCCGCCGGTCTCCTTGACCTCCACATAGCGCGCCGGTCCGCCGGTCTTGTACGCAATGTCCTCAAGCGAGTACTTGTCCAGCAGATTGGCCCGCACCACCGACAACGGCAGGTACTGATCAGTGCGGTCTTCCTCGATCTCGCCCAGCGGCATGGTCTCGATCAGGGTCAGGTCCATGCCCTGGTCGTGGCACCACTCGATCATTGGCACGATTTCGTGCTCGTTGAAGTTCTTCAGCGCCACCATGTTGATCTTGATCGAAAGGCCCGCGTCCTGCGCCGCCTTCAGCCCGGCCAGCACCTTGTTCAGGTCGCCCCAGCGGGTGATGTCCTTGAACTTCTGCTCGTCCAGCGTGTCGATGGAGACGTTGATGCGCTTCACGCCATGGCCGGCAAGATGGCTGGCATACTTCTCGAGCTGCGAACCATTGGTGGTCAGCGTCAGCTCTTCCAGCGCACCGGACTTCAGGTGCC
>JAWVYF010000081.1:0-10908 GCA_033722845.1 Anderseniella sp.
ACGGCGGGAGAGCCATAAGCGGTCTGATAGTCCAGCTTGCGACCCAGCACGATGACGAGGTCGGACTGGCCCATCACTGCGCCGCGCACCGCACCGGCAAAGGCTGGATGGTCAGATGGTACCAGGCCACGAGACTCCTGGGTGTCCAGGTAGAGTGCATCGACGGTGTCGAGAAACCGTACAAGCTGTTTCGACGCGTTGCGTGCGCCTCGCCCGGTAATCACCAGTGGGCGCTTTGCGGACCGGATCGCGGCGGCAGCCTCCGCCACGGCGTCCGGTTCAGGCTGCAGCTTCCTGCGTGGAGTGCCATTCAACCATTCGTTCAGCACCAACTGCGGCTGGACATGGGTGCGCAGTACATCGGTTGGGATCTCGATATAGGACGGGCCGGGCTCTCCCATGTCGCCGAAAGCTCGGGAAATGGCTTCATCCATCTCGCGCAGCACCTGATCGGCAACGCGGGCGGTGCGTGAATAGCGGCAGACAGGCTTGAGGATGTCGGTGTGCGGGATGTCCTGCAACGGGCCCATGTTGGCTTGCGGGCGCGACGTGCAGCCGCCGATGAGCAGGACCGGCACGCGCGCCAGCGAGGCATTGGCCATCGACGTGACGGTATTGGTCACGCCCGGGCCTGCGGTCACCATGGCAACGCCCAGCATGCCCGTCAGTTCAGCATGGGCATGTGCCATGTGAACCGCCGCGCGTTCGTCGCGCACGTCGATAATGCGGATGCCATGCTGGGCAAGGTAATCCCAGATCGGCTGGATGTGTCCGCCCTGAAGACCGAAAATGCGGTCGATGCCGCGGGCCTTCAGGCTCTTTGCAATCCAGCCTGCCACGCTGAGCGGATCGTCGTTCAGGTCCTGACGGGGAATGTCAGCAGCGCTGATGGCCATGGTGATATATCCTTGCTTCCGGGGGTTGCGTTCAGCCGAGTTGTTCGCGCAGCAAACGGTGCAAAATCTTGCCTGTGGCGTTGCGCGGCATTTGCTCTGGCGTGATGAAAATTATGGAGCGGGGGCGCTTGTATCCGGCCAGCTTGTCCCGGCACCAATCGGTCAGTTGGGCTTCGTCCAGCGCCTGGCCTTCGCGGCGCACAACCGCTGCGGTTACACGTTCCCCCCACTTGTCATCGGGCAGGCCGATCACGGCGGCATCGGCCACCGCAGGATGAGAACCGATAACGGCTTCCACCTCCGACGGATAGACGTTCTCGCCGCCAGTGATGATGACGTTGTTCTTCCGGTCGATCAGCCGAATGAAACCGTCTTCATCCCTGTAGGCAATGTCGCCGACACTCATGTACTGCCCACGAAATGCCTCAGCGGTTTTCTCCGGATTGTTCCAGTATCCGGTGAAGGTGTAGGGGTTGCACGAATAAAGCTCGCCCGGTTTTCCGTCGGGGACTTCTTGCCCGTTCTCGTCAAAGAACTTGATGGGCGCTGAGCCAATCGTTTCGCGGCCCACCGTGCCGAGCTTGTCGAACTGCTCGTCCGGGTGAAGCATCGTTACCCAGCCGCCTTCGGTGGAGCCATACAGTTCAAACAGGCCTGAATTGCGGAACATCTCCATGACGGCGCGCTTGGTGTCGGCGCGGGCAGGGGCGGACGAGATCATCAGCTTCTCAACGCGGTCATAATTGGCCTTGCCGCGTTCTGCTGCCGGCACGTCCAGCATCATGGTGTAGTGGGTCGGCACCAGCGAGGTGAAAGTGGTGCCGGTTTCGCCCATCGTTCTCAGGCACAGGGCAGGGTCGAAACTGGCCTGTGAGTAGATGGTCACGCCCGCACCGGCATAGACAAAGGCCGAGAAGAAGAACAGCGAGTTGGCATGGCACATGGGCATCACCAGCAGAGCGTTGTCGGCCCGTTTGGTGGCGAGTTCGACGCAGGTCATCAGCGCCAGCATGGCAATGCCGCGGTGGGTGCGGATCGCACCCTTGGGCCGGCCCGTGGTGCCCGACGTGTACATCAGGCACCAGGCATCGTCGGGGTGAACGCCGGCATCAGGTTCGCCGTCGGAGGCAGCGTCCAGAAGATCCTCGTAAGGCTGCCACTGGCCATCGGCCTGGCCTGAGCCGATCAGGATGAAACGGTCTGCCGGAATGTCGAGGTTGCCGCGCACGGCGTTGATGGTGGGCGTGAGTACGTCTTCACAGATGAGGGCTGTAGCGCCTGAGTTCTCGATAATGTACTGGGCTTCCACCCCGGTAAGGCGAAAGTTGATCGGCACCGCAATTATGCCGGACTTGGCTGCAGCGACGAAGATTTCTGCCCACTCTATGCGGTTGTAGGCAAGCACTGCCACGCGATCACCTTTTGCCAGGCCCAGACCACTCAGCGCATTTGCCAGGCGGCAGGCGCGCTGGTTCCAAAGCTCGAATGTCATGTGGCGGGTAAGGTCGCGCGCGCCGGTGCGGCCGGGTTGCAGGCGGGCCTGTGCGGTCAATACCTGACCAATGTTCAAAGGCTCGGTCGTGATCATGCTGGCTCACTCACGGTCGGGCTGGGTGCGTTGTCACTGAGGAGTGTTGCTGCGCGTGTGGTGTGTGCCGCCATCAGCTCCTTGCATTGGCCGGCATTGCCGTCCAACGCTGCCCTGGCGATCGCCTCGTGCTGGTCCCATATCTCGTGCGGCGGCTCTGCGTGGCGCAGCACGTCGCCCATCACCCGGCGCAGAAAGCGCCAGTGCGGCTCGGCGGTGTGCGCCAGCAGGGGGTTGCCGGACGTGGCGTAAAACAGCCGGTGAAAAGCTTCGTCCTGGCGCACCATTTCAGGCACGTTGCCCGTGCTTACGGCCTTGCGTCCCGCCGTCAGTATGGCTTGCATCTGCTTCTCGAATGTCTTGCGCGCTGCGCCATCTGCCGCCATGCGCCGTGCGGCGTTGTGCGCTGCAAGTCCGTCCAGCAGGCCGCGGATCTCGTAGTGGTGTTGCATCGTTGCGATGTCGAGGTGGGAAACACGCAAGCCCCGCTTACCGATCTCTTCCACCAGCCCGTCTGCCTTGAGCAGTGCCATTGCCTGCTGCACGGGCTGGCGCGATACGCCAAGCCGTTCGGCCAGCTGTTCCTGCTTCAAATGGGTGCCGGGGGCGAGGTTGCCCGAGCAGATCTCGTCGAGGATCGCCTGGTAGACCTGTTCGGCAAGCGCTGGAGCTGTCTGGATGAGATTCATGAGCGCCCTTCGAATACTGAATTCAGAATTCTATAGAGGGTGGCAGACCACGAGTCAATCCGGCCTTGTCTGTGCATTCCAACGCGCTATATTCCGGATAAACCGTTGGGGAGCCTCGAATTGCGAGGCTGAGAGGGCTGAGGGCCGACCCATCGAACCTGAAACGGGTCATGCCGGCGAAGGGAACGGGAATGTCGCTTCAACTGATCTATTGGTCATTTCCAGCCTGCAGCCTGCCCCACATGAGGAGACGGGACCGATGAGAATTCTGATTGCGGCAATGATGCTGGTGATGAGCAGCCTGAACGCGCAGGCCGCCGACAAGATGACGCTGATCCTGGACTGGTTCATCAATCCGGACCACGGCCCGATCATCATCGCGCAGGAGAAGGGGTACTTCAAGGACCAGGGTCTCGAGGTGGAGGTAATCGCGCCGGCAGATCCGGCTGATCCGCCCAAGCTGGTCGCCGCCGGCAAGGCAGACCTAGCGGTTTCGTACCAGCCGCAGTTGCATCTGCAAATCCATGAAGGCCTGCCGCTGATCCGGGTGGGGACGCTGGTTGCGACGCCGCTCAACTGTCTGCTGGTTCTGGCTGATGGTCCGATCAAGAGCATTGCCGATCTCAAAGGCAAGAAGGTCGGCTTCTCGGTGGCAGGGGTGGAAGAGGCCATCCTCACGGCGATCCTCAAGCCGCATGGCCTGACACCGTCGGACATCGAGCTGGTCAACGTCAACTGGTCCCTTTCGCCGTCGCTGATGTCGGGGCAGGTTGACGCGGTTGTGGGCGCGTTTCGCAATTTCGAGCTGAACCAGATGGACATCAACGGGGCCAAGGGGAAATGCTTCTACATCGAGGAAGAGGGGCTGCCGGCCTATGACGAGCTGATCTATGTGGCCAAGCCGGACACCATGGACAAGGACAAGATCGCCCGGTTCCTGGCGGCCACAGAGCTGGCGACCCAGTACATCATCAACCACCCGGAAGAGAGCTGGAAGATTTTCTCCGGCACGTCCAAGGAGCTGCAGGACGAGCTGAATACCCGTGCCTGGAAAGACACGCTGCCACGCTTTGCTCTGCGCCCGGCTGCGGTGGATGCCGGTCGGTATGAGCGCATGGAGAAGTTCCTGATGGAGTCCGGCCTGATCAAGTCGATCAATCCGGTTGAGAAGATCGTCGTCGACGTGACGGCAAAGCAGTAGATGCCCGGCGTCTCCGGCAGTTTCCGGTATGACGGCAAGACGCTGTTCTCCGACATCCGGCTGAGCCTGGCAGAGGGCGGTTGGACTTGCCTGCTCGGACCATCGGGGGTGGGCAAGACCACCCTGCTGCGCCTGCTTGCCGGGCTGGAGACCCACGGCACTTTCGACGGTGAAATCCACAGCGGCAATGTAGCGTACATGGCACAGCAGGATCTGCTGATGCCTTGGCTGGATGTGACCGGCAACGTCACCCTTGGGGCGCGGTTGCGTGGCGAGACACCGGACCTCGACCGGGCGCGCATGATGATTGCCAAGGTTGGCCTTGCAGGCCACGAACACAAGTATCCGCGCGCACTATCGGGCGGGATGCGGCAGCGTGCAGCGCTGGCCCGGACGCTGATGGAAGACCAGCCGCTTGTGTTGCTGGACGAACCGTTTTCGGCGCTTGATGCGCGCACCCGTTCACAGATGCAGGAGCTGGCGTTCGAGTTGTTTGCCGGCAAGACCGTGTTGCTGGTGACGCATGACCCGGCAGAAGCGGCGCGCATGGGGCACAGGATCGCCATTCTGGACGAGGCAGGACTGCGCGAGTTTCCGGCGGGCAGGACAAAGCCGCTGCGTGACCCGCAAGCGCGCACGACGCTTGATCTGCAAGCCAGGCTGCTGGCCGACCTTCGCAAGGACCAGGCGGCATGAACCGGGCCGTATGGATTGTGCTGTCGGCTGCGTTTGCCATCGGCCTTTGGCAGGCGGTCGTCAGCGTTACGGGCGTCCCGCCGTTCATCCTGCCGTCGCCGGGAAAGGTTCTCGACACGCTTGTCAGTTCGCGCGAGCTGATTGCCGGACACGCCATGATCACCATGACCGAAGTGGTCGCCGGGCTGATCGCAGGATCGGCGCTGGGCTTTGCAACCGCGCTGCACCTGATGGTATCGCCCACCGCGCGCAAGCTGCTGATGCCGATCATGGTGTTCAGCCAGGCGATACCGGTGTTTGCGCTGGCGCCGGTGCTGACGCTGTGGCTGGGGTATGGCATCTGGTCGAAGATCGTGATGACCATCCTGATCATCTACTTTCCGGTTGCATCGAGTTTTCTGGACGGCCTGCAGCGGGTGGAGCCGGGCTACCTTGACCTTTCGCGCACCATGCGGGCAACGCCCAACCAGGTGCTGACGCGGATAAGGCTGCCGGCCGCACTGCCCAGTTTCGGCTCGGGACTGAAGCTCGCGGCGGTCTATGCGCCCATTGGCGCGGTGATCGGGGAGTGGGTCGGTGCATCGGGTGGATTGGGCTACCTGATGCTGCTGGCAAACGGGCGGGCGAAGATTGACCTGATGTTCGCAGCCTTGTTTGTGCTGGCGGTGTTCACCATTGCGGTGCATGCGCTGGTGAGCCTGCTGGCGGGGTGGATGACACGCCGCGCGCAGGGCATCAGTTGAGCAGCAGGCGCTCCATGGCTGACAGGGTGCGCAGCACTTCGGTGGTGGACGGGCCGATACCGGTTTCGGTCTGGCGGAAGCTGCCGGGGGTGCGGTAGTTGTCCGGCACGGCGGAGGCAAAGCCCGCGTCTGCGGGGCTGTAAGCTGGTTGTGGAATGGCGCGGTTCATCTGTCTGGTCTTTCGTGTGGCCCGCATTGGCGGGGAAGATCATCAACTTGATCACAGGATAGCCAGCTCGAGCTGAACCTGATGTGAACAAGCGCACATGGCAGTACTCATACTTGCTTGGCGCTATTTCCGGACGGAAAACCGGCGTCCACTTTTCCTGGAATTGCTTGGCGATCAACGCGGCGGCTTCTCGATGCCGTACAGCGTGAGCAGGTGGACGGCGGCAAGGATGAACACGAAGGCCCCTGCAAGGACGAACGGCGTGGTTGGCCAGATGGAAACTTCCAGAGATGTACGCGGCCGGCTTTCGCGCCAGATGTTGACCACGATCAGCGCAAGGCCGGCGCCGAGCGCTGCCCAGGTCAGGGCCAGTTCGTGGGTGGTCAGAAAGCTCATGCGAACGATCCCCCGGCAGGGGCCGGAATGGTGCGGTATGACGCGGCCCGTGGTAGTTGACACGGCTGGTCCGCGCAACTATGTTCCCGCCAGATTTTGACGAGGCCGCGCCTGGGCAAACCCTTCAGTGCGCGGCTTTGATTATGAAAGACCGATCCGATGAAGATTCGTAACTCGCTCAAGTCGCTTGCCAAGCGCCACCGTGCAAACCGCGTCGTTCGCCGTCGTGGCCGTCTGTACGTGATCAACAAGACCAACCCGCGCTTCAAGGCCCGCCAGGGCTGATTGCGCATTGCAGGTCCGCTCACGCGGGCCAGTAACCAGGTTTTGAACACGCCGCAGGTGCTTTCCTGCGGCGTTTCGTGTTTTTCAGGCGGCAATGCTTTGCTACACTGCCGTTCATGATGAAACCGATCATACGTGCAAGCTTCGTCGTAGCGCTGCTGGCCGGCGCGCCAGCCATCGTCGCGCCAACCGCCTTTGCGCAGGGCGCCGGCGAGGCCCATTCCACCATTACAGGCCCCAATCTGCACAACCCTGACGCCAACGCCGACCCGGAAGAGGTGCTGGACCGGCTGTTTGCCCAGTTGCGGCAAGCCGACAGCGAGGACACGGCCAAGGTGCTGGAAAGCGCCATCCAGGCCATGTGGATGCGCTCGGGCAGCGATACCGCGGACGTGCTGATGAAGCAGGCCGGTGCGGCCATGGAGAAGAAGTCGTACGGCTCGGCATTGGCAATACTGGATACGGTTGTTGAACTGAACCCGGACTTTGCCGAAGGCTGGAACCGGCGCGCCACGGTGCACTTCCTGCGGGGCGACTACACCAACTCGCAAGCCGACATCGAGCGGGTGCTGGAACTTGAGCCGCGTCACTTTGGTGCCCTTTCCGGCCTTGGTGCGATCGAGAAGGAACGCGGCAACGGCCGCGCCGCGCTGAGGGCGCTGCGCCGGGCGCGCACCATCAACCCCAAGCTCGACAATATCGATGACCGCATCCGCAAGCTCGAGCAGGAATACGACCAGGAGATCTGAGGGGGCATTCTTGCTTTCCGCAGGCACCTGCGTGCCTGCGTTTGCTCGCGGGCTTTGATTGGTTTTCGCGAACACGTCCGTGAATTTGTCCAGTCCCGGTCGCGGCTCCGCCGCTCCTCGCCTCTTGGCCCGTTCACGGGCTGGCGCAACGCTTTTCGAGGCTCCCTGTCGGAGCTTCTCTCCTCCTCACCTCTTGTCGCGTTGCTTGCCCTGCCACGGAGGGGGGAGATCTCCTGACAGGTAGCTGACTTTCTCTTGTGCTGCCGCAGGGGGAGGGTGTTGTGCGGAGAGGTCTCAGGGTGCCTCTCCAGCAATTTGCCATTGTCATCCCCCGGCTTGACCAAGACAAGCGAAGCGAAGTCGGGTCGACAGGCAAGCGAAGCGCCGCCGATAGACCGGGGGACCCAGTACTCCCGGCGCTGGTCGCGCATTGTGTGTCCTTCGGACAGAGTCCTGCGCTACGGCGTTTGCGCCATGTCGGAATTCAAAAGCGCACCAAGACTGTGCGCTTTTGATGCTCCATTCATTGAAGCGCAAAGCGCCTTTGGATCCCGGCTCTGCGCAGCACCACTTCGTGCTGCAGCGCGTCCGGGATGACAGTTGGAGAGTGTTGGGAAGGGGATGCGAGGAAACCTCCACCCTCCGTGGCAGTGCTTTTCTTAAACTTGGCGCCAGATCACAAATTTACGATTGCGGCAATTGTACTGGACCAACCCCGATCATCGACCTACAGTTGCATGCAAGGGTACAGCTGAACGAATGCTACCACTGATGCTTGGTTCTGTTCAGCGGCGAGAGAATGACAACACCGAGCCTGGAGGAACCCTATGCTCAAGAAGACCATGATGACGGCTGCTGCTGCCGTGCTGATGTTCAACGTCAATACGCTGACGGCGTCTGCCTATTCGCCGATGCCGGAAGTGTCTGCCAAGGCACCGGTTAGCGCACCTGCTGCAGACGGCAGCTACAAGGTGGCCCACCGGATTGGCCGGCGTCACAGCCACAGGCGCAGCAACCGTGGCCGCAATATCGGGCTGGGCATTGCTGCCGGTGTCATTGGCCTGGGCGCAGCAGCCGCTGCTGCCGACGCGGCCCGGCGTGACCGCCGCCGCTATGGCCGTTGCGAGCGCGTTGAACGGCGCTGCGCACGACGCCATGGCTGGGAAACCCGGCGCTGGTACTGGTGCGTGGATGATCGCGGCTGCTAAGCCCCCGCTAACGATGTGACACGATAGCGCCCCGCAACCCGGCCCAAAGCCGGCTTGCGGGGTGTTGCATTCAGACACGAGATGTGGGTATAACCCGCCCGCTTGAAGGAACCGTCCGGCCAGTGTGGGCTGCCGTGGCGGTTTTAATGCTTAAATACAACAAGCGCTCAGGCACGTTGCTCATATAAACCGAGCGAAGCGAGGCAAGGCCAACCGGCCGCCGCACGAAGTGCGCCCCCGCGGAGCCGGCGAACGAAGCGAGCACCGGCGCGAGCGAAATGGAGACAGCAAAATGCCCAAGATGAAGACGAAATCGTCTTGCAAGAAGCGTTTCAGCTTCACCGCAAGCGGCAAGGTCAAGGCCGGTCAGGCAGGCAAGCGCCACGGCATGATCAAGCGGAGCAACAAGTTCATCCGCAACCAGCGCGGCACCATGATCCTCGCAGAGGGTGATGAGCGGCTGGTCAAGGGCTTCATGCCCAACCGCTAACGGCACGCAAGGAGATACCCCAAAATGGCACGAGTTAAACGTGGTGTGACCGCTCACGCGCGTCACCGCAAGGTCGTCAAGGCAGCCAAGGGCTACTATGGCCGCCGCAAGAATGTGTTCCGCGCCGCCGTTCAGGCCGTGGAGAAAGCTGGCCAGTACGCCTATCGCGACCGGCGCCGGCGCAAGCGCAACTTCCGCAGCCTGTGGATCCAGCGCATCAACGCCGCTTGCCGCGAACTGGACTTCACCTACGGCCGATTTATCGACGGCCTCGGCAAAGCCGGTGTCGAAGTTGACCGCAAGGTGCTGGCCGATATCGCCGTGCGCGAGCCGGAAGCCTTCAAGGCTCTGGTTGAAAAGGCCAAGGGCGCGCTGGCCTAAGGCCGGACAGCGTCTTCCGTCCTGCCGTTAAGCCGGGCGGACAGCAGATACGAACCGAGCAAGGCCGGGCCCTTCTCCCGCTACAGAGATGTTGCGTGGTGAAAGGCCCGGTTTTTGTTTTTCCGACAGGGAACAAACATGACCGAGTTGTCTGAACTTGAGAGCCAACTGATCGCCGCCGTCACGGCCGCGGGCGACGAGGCCGCACTTGACGAAGTGCGCGTGTCGGCACTGGGCAAGAAGGGCGTGATCTCCGAGCAGATGAAAACGCTCGGCAAGATGGACCCGGAAGAACGCAAGGCTGCCGGCCAGGCGCTCAACGCGCTGAAGGACAAGGTGGCCGATGCCATCGCCGCGCGCGCCACGGCGCTGAAGGATGCAGCCCTCGAGGCGCGGCTTGCCAGCGAGTTCGATGACGTGACGCTGCCGGTGCGGCCCGAACTGCAGGGCTCGGTGCACCCGGTGTCCCAGGTGTGGGAAGAGGTGGTGCAGATTTTCGGTGACATGGGATTTGCCGTGGCCGAGGGGCCGCACATCGAGACGGACTGGTACAACTTTGGTGCGCTGAATATTCCCGAGGATCATCCCGCCCGGCAGGAGCATGACACGTTCTACTTCAACCCGAAGGAAGACGGCTCGCGCATGGTGCTGCGCACGCACACCTCGCCGGTGCAGATCCGCACCATGGAGAAAAGCCAGACGCCGATCCGCATCATCGCGCCGGGGCGCACGTTCCGTTGTGACAGCGACCAGACCCACACGCCGATGTTCCACCAGGTCGAGGGCCTTGTGCTGGATGAAACCACGCACCTTGGTCATCTGAAGTGGTGCCTGGAAGAGTTCTGCAAGGCGTTCTTCGAGGTTGACGAAGTGAAGATGCGCTTTCGCGCGTCGCACTTCCCGTTCACCGAGCCATCCATGGAAGTGGACATCAACTACTCGGTGGAGAACGGTCAGGTGAAGATCGGCACAGGCGAGAAATGGATGGAGATCCTCGGCTCCGGCATGGTGCACCCGAAGGTGATTGCCGCCGGCGGGCTTGACCCGGACAAGGTCCAGGGCTTCGCCTTCGGCATGGGGATCGACCGCATCGCCATGCTGAAATACGGCATCCCCGATCTGCGCGCCTTCTTCGAGGCCGACCTGCGCTGGCTGAGGCATTACGGATTCTCGGCGCTCAACGTGCCGACGCTGGCAGGAGGCCTGTCATGAAGTTCACGCTGAAGTGGCTCAAGGAACATCTCGAGACGGATGCGTCCATCGAGGACATCTGTGACGGTCTCGTTGGCGTCGGCCTTGAGGTCGAGGGTGTCGAGGACCAGGCATCGGCACTGGCTGCGTTCACCGTGTGCCGGGTCAAGGAAGCCCGCCAGCATCCGAATGCTGACCGGCTGCGCGTGTGCGACGTGGAGACCAG